>JAIEOG010000284.1 GCA_019750655.1 bacterium | reverse complement strand
TCTCGCCAAACGGACTGCCCGCCGGACGTCCAAGCTTTCAAGAAGGTTTTGAAACAGCACTTGGCCCTGCAACCCGCGATGGTTGCCAATCGAGGAAGACACAACCCAGGGGCAGGGAGCTTTAGCTTTTTCGAAGAAGCCTCGGGCAAGTTGCCCACGGGCGATAAGCTGGAGCCGGGAAGCTTTTTCTTCGGCCATTTCACGGAGGCGCGAGGGAGCGAGATCGTTTTGCAAAAAGAACCCGCCGATGGCGCTTTAATGATCGAAGCCATCGCTCAGGACTTTAAAACGGGCCTTTACCATTTTTATGAACTCATCGGCGATGGAGTCAGCGGGCAGTGGTTTTACCGAGGCTCCTCGCTCGATGCGCTAAAAGACAATGAGTACCTTTACCGCGCGTCACCACCCGGGCAGCCACACTTTGGACGGACGATGCGTTGCTCGGGGTGCCACTCCTCTGGTGGCCCGATCCAGAAAGAAATCGCCTCTCCTTTTAACGACTGGTGGACGCAAGCTCGGCCCTTGCCGTTTGGAACCCTCACGCTTTCCCCAGAGGTGGGGCTCGTCGTAGCGGGGCTTGTGGAGACTCAGCACTTTTCGCGGTCCGTCTCGCAAGGGATGCAGCGGTTGGAAGCGAGTGCGGAGTACCAGAAGGCCAAACAAAGCCGTTCACTGCAAGAGGAGCTGCGGCCCTTATTCTGCGAAACGGAAATCAACCTCGAGTCTGATCTCGAGCCGTTAGGGGGTGCAGCGAAGCAGGTGCGGATTCCCTCGGCGTTCTATTTAAACCCGGTATTGGGGCAGGGAGAATTCACCGTAGATAAGGCTCGGTATCTTCAGCTGCTGAAAGACTTCAAGATGAGGTTTCCGGAAACCCAGTTCGCCGATGCAGATCATGCGTGGCTTACTCCCGTGAAAGCGCAAGCCGACTTGCTCGCAATTGAAAGCCTAATCCGTAACGGCACTGTCGATGCCGAATGGGTGGCGGACGTTCTGGCGGTAGATTTTGAAAGCCCGATTTTTTCCCAAAGCCGTTGCGCCTTGCTCCGGCTTGTTCCCGCGGACCGGCAAAATTGGAAGCGGCGTTTTGAGAGTGCCTTGGCGGGATCGTCCTTGCCGGGTGCCGCTGCGCTCTTAACCAACTTTTCAGACTCCAGCCGCGATCAAGCCTTTCACAAGGCCAAGGCTTTAGCGTATGTGCAGGATTCTCAAAAACGCCTTCTAGATCCCGCGGGCCAGAAGGAAGCCTTCGAGCGCTTGTTACGGGCCCGTGAAGCCGTCGCGCGGGCAGAGATTTCCCAAAACCCCTTGGGCCGGATCCTCGAGCCAGGTTTCCGAGTCATTTTCCCGATTCGCCAAGGGAACTAGTAAGATATATTGATGATTTCGCCCCGGGCTTTGGCCTGGAACGCGTGTGTCCAAACGTGGTAGGGTCCGCCGTCCAAAACGAGGGAGCCTTTTGCCAACGCTTAGCCAAAGCTTGCTGAAGAATTTTCTGGGGCTGTGTCTTGCCCTAGCTTCGCTTTCATCCTCTCTCGCCCACGCCGATCGCATTGCTCTGGTTCGGGACCCGATGGAATCCTTGGATCTCCGGGGAAGCTCTGTTGCAAATGCCGAGACTGAAGTCTTCATCGGAAGCTTTATCTGGACCCGAGGCCAAGCGTCTGAACGGTTGGCGCGGGATAGTGCCACCGCTTTACGCCGGGGTAAGCGCGTACGCATCGCTTTAGATGGAGCACTCCTGCGTTTTTGCGATACCGAATGCCGCCTTCAGCTGCGTTACCTCCAAGGCCTTGGGGCGGAGGTCCATGTCTACAACGGGCTGCAACTCGCGAATTGGCGCAATCTGTTGCGGCCTTGGCGCTTGCTTCGTCGGGGCCATGACAAAATCCATCTGGTGGACAGGAAGTTTGCGATGCTGGGCTCTCGCAATATCTGGGACAATTCCTTCGAACTCGATGGCCTTAAGCTGATGGATCTAGATATCGCCATTCAAGGCGAGAGCTGTCTTCCGGATATTGCCGCTTATGTCGAAGAGTATTGGAAGTTAACGCACCCCTGGAAATTGCCGCCTTTATTTGAACGGGATCGAAAACGCCTTGCAGAGTTGTTGGAGCCGCCGAAGATCGCTTCCGAGCTAGCTGCTGAACTTCCCGGCAAGTGGCTCGATGTCGGCGATCGGGCGCGTTTTGTCTGGGACGCTCGGGCCTTGGAAAAAGACGGCACAAACCATATCGATTTTCTGGAGGCTTGGTTTAGCAAAATTCCTGCTAAGGGGAGACTTTCGATTGCCTCCCCTTGGATTCTCTTAACACCTCGGACGCAGAGAGCGTTTGAGTCCCTGCTAGCCAATGGCACGGAGCTGGAGTTTTTTCATAATTCGCGTTTGCAAGCGGAGTACATTGGTGGCGTGCGAGGGTTTCTGGATCGCACCTACCCCTTTGTCCGCGGGCGCAAGGGGATTGAAGTCTATTTTTGGAATGGCCTCACATTGCATTACAAAGCCATGACCGACGGCGAGTCTTCTTACGTGGGCGCTTTCAACCTCGGGCCTCAGTCCGAAAGCCGAAACTCCGAAACGGGTTTGTTTGTGCAGGATAGAGCGTTTGCGGAAGTCTTGGAGAGAGAGTTTCAGGCGCTGCGCGAAGGTTCCGATTCTTTGCCGGATGTCGATATTGATGATTACACGCGCAGCTGCGCTTCGCTTTTTGCCTGGGGATCTTCCAAAGTCTTCTGAGAAAAGGCCGGCTTTCCTTTCGAGCAATACCATAGAAAAATGTCGATATTGCGTTGCACGTTCTTCACGCCATAGGCGGGGTAGGTCGGCAGCAAAAGCATCTGGTGGGCGACTTTCTCGCTACCGGGGCAATCGCGGTGGAATTCCCGAAAACTCTCCAGGGCAGCGCAGTTTTTCAAATGCTGGGCGACGATATCCTGCCCGTAATAAGCAGCCCATTTGATGTACTGGCCCGCGTCGGGCCAAACGGCGGGGTAGTAAGTAAAAATATCTCGGCGAGAAGGCTCAGGAGAGATTAGCCCCAGGTCTTCTGCTGGGTAATGTGACGCATAATTGCAGAATGCCGCTTCATAAATCTGCGCGAGAGCACGGCGGTCAGCCGAGTTTGTGTCTAAAGACGGGAGCTGGCGCAAAGCCATCCGCGCTTGAAAAGGGGTCAGTCGGGTTAAGTAGAAGTCCGGCAAAGCGCTCTTGCGGCTAGTGTCCAATTCGATACGCACGGCGCGGTTGATCGCTTCGACATCTTTCAACAAGCCCCAGCGCAGAATGGGGAAAACGATAGCTCTGAAAAGCGGCGGCCAAATAAGTATTTGGTAAACAAACCCAAACCAAGCTTTCGAAAAAAGTTTCGAAGTGGGAAAGAAGGGCCGGGATTCGAGCTCCGACCGCACGGACTGCGCCATCGCCGGATCGTCTGTGACCAACAACCCACCAAAGATCGCATTCACGTGCTTGTAACTGCCCAAGCTATAAACCCCGGCTTGGCCCAAAGTGCCCAGAGCTCGCCCATCGGAGAGCTGCGCACCCAGAGCCTGGGCGCTGTCTTCCACTAAGGGAATTCCCCGCTGCTGGCAGGCGCGTAGGACCGGTTCGATATCTGCCGCGACGCCGTGCAAGTGCGTGATCACCACGGCGCCTATATCCGTGTAGCGCTCGAGCGCTTGCTCTGTAAGCTCCGCGGAAAGCATCCCTGTTTTCGGGTCGACATCGATAAATTCCGGCTTAGCGCCGGCAAGAATGACCATGTTGATGACGTCCGAAATCGTATATGGCGAGAGCAGGACGCGCTTTCCGCCTAACTTGTAATGTTTCAGCGCTAGATAAATCCCAGTGCGCGCCATGGGCAACGCCACGCAGTGCCGCACACCGAGCTTGCGTTCAATGGCTAGCTCCAATTCGTGGACCGAATTTCCTCGGTGCAGACGGCCCAAAAGAAAATCCCGGATCAATAAGAGGAAATTCGCAACGGCGTGGTAGGGGCGGTAGCGGCTCATGGGCGCTCCTTAGGCCAGACAAATTGCTGCCAGACAGTAATCTTCAGCGGAATTCCCACCCGCGGCGGGAAACGCTCATGCAAGGCGTAAGTTCCATGCAGACGATCCCAAAGGCTGAAATTCGCACCGTAATTCACCGACTGAGCGCGCGTGCTGTGGTGCCAGGCGTGGTCCACGGGTGTGATGAACACGCGCGAAATATAGGACAGTGCTCGCGGCGAGAGAACGCCTTGAACACCCTGGTGGCGCCACATATCCAAAGCCACGGTGAGTGACATCGCCAGTAAGTAGGGCGCTGGGTTCTCCAACAGATAGAGAAAAAGCCCATGCACAAACCAATAGAGGATCAAGAAGCTCGTCCAGATCGTATTGCGTGAAGTGACAAAAACATCGAGTTGGCGTGCGGAATGGTGCACCTGGTGCAGCCACCACAGGGAAGCACGGTGGAGCAAGCGGTGGTTCCAGTAATACAAGTAATCCACGACTAAGAAACCCAAGAGAAATGCCCAGATGGCGCCGAGCTTCAGCGCCTGCGCGCCCGCTGGAAAAAAGTATTTCAATGCGAAGGCTAGTGCCACTGTTTGGATAAAGGGTACGAGGCCCCCCTGGATCAACAGCCCCGCGCAGTCCAAGCACCACTCGGAGAAGGGGCGCTGGAAAACGCGGCTACGCCGTTCGGCTGTCCAGAGAGCGGGGAGGAACACCAACCAAAATATGGCAATGATCCACACGCTACACCCAAAACTCGATTTGTTTTTCTTTCTCAGGAAGTGCCCGAGGGTCTTCGCCGCGGTTCACGGCTTCAAGGATCGATTCGATATAGACGTGGATGATATCGGCCGGGCTATTGAGAAATTTCGGCCCGTATTTTTTCAGCACATCGCCTTGGTTACCGATAATTTCAATGTCCTGGTCGATGATTTTCTGCGCCTGCCACCGGACCAGAGGTGCGGTGATGCGGTTCCAGATCCCGTAATCGTAAGTGAGGTCCGTATAAACCAAAGTTTCATACGCCGAGATTGGAATAGATTGCGAAGTGATGAAAAAATGCCGGTGTTTGCTGAATACGTACTCTACGCTCGTAGCGTTCGGGAGGTAGAAGTTATCTTTATGCACGATGGGCTGCTTTTTCGGATTTAGGAAAAAGGAAAACCAACCCAGGTTCGAGGTCTCGTTCTGGTACTCCACATGCACATTACCCCCCACGCGGCGGACCAGGGCGGAAAGCTTGCGGTATTCAGCTTTACGGAAAATAGAAGGGTGCACGAAAACGGTGTGCGGGATATCGACGAAATTCTCCGCACAATTGATGACGCTATTGCGGAAGAAATTGATCAGGCGAACGTGGTGCCAACCCTTACGGCCATAGTTCGGGATGGGGAAGGGACGAATGCCATCTTCGGCATTCCCTTGCAGGCGCACATAGACATACCCCTCTTGCTCCACACAGGCGTACGTCGGGTTGCAGGCTCGCTCGGCTTTGGGCTTACCCGGGCCTTCCGAGGGAACGTGGGTGACGGTTCCCTTCGGGCCGTAGTGCCAGCCGTGGTAGGGGCAAACGAGCTGCCCCTCTTTCACAAACCCAGCAGAGAGCTTGGCGTTGCGGTGCAAGCAGCGGTCCTGCATGGCGACGGGTTTTCCTTCGGCGTCGCGGAAAAGCACTAGGGGTTCATCTAAGAGCTTCTTGCCGAGCACGGTGCCGGCAGCCAGCTCGCTCGATGTGGCGGCGATGTACCAGAAGTCTTTGAGGTTCATTCCAGCCTCAAAGGACGAATGGTCAAATCCCCCTGGGGGCGCATCTGGCAAGCTAGGCGAGCGTGTGGGTGGTCGGGCGCCAAGATGGGGATTAAAGCTTGTTCTTCTTCATTACGTGGTGAGGCGCCTTCTTCTTCTCCGGCATCTACGTTGATCAAACAAGTGCCGCAGATTCCCGTGCGGCAACCAAAAAGAATAGGAGAATTGGCGATATCGAGGATCTCGGAAAGGTTGGATCCTTCGTCGACCTGCATGGGCGGGTGCGTGTCGCCGCCGAAAGAAATTTTACACTGCTTTGGCATGCAGTACCTGCTTGGAGAAGTGACGGAAGTGTTTTCGGTTCACTTGCAGGTGCCGTTGGAGATTGTTCTTTCGCATGAGCCGCATTTCCTTATTCGCGCGCGAAACGGGAGTAAGCGATTCTAAGAAAACACGGTAAGACTGCATGGCTTTGCTATGGCTATCCGCAGAGGAGACGCCGCCCTGGTTTTCCACGCAGAAGCATTTGTCCATCATGTCGAGCGCTTCTTTTCGATCCATGCCGAAAATCGGAGACATCAACACTTTCAACACGGGCGTGAAAAGAGCTGGGTCGAACCAGAAGATGCCGTTGATGGTGGTGGAGAAATTGAAGTGGTCCTTCTGGCAGCCCCACAGGCCTTCGTTCAATACCCAGCGCTCAAAAGCAGAAGGGTTGGGCACGGAGTTGATCACTTCGTGCGAAATCAACCGCGAGCTGTTGAAGTGAAACGATTCGTCCATAAAGTGGTAAAAACTAATCTTCGACGGAATCGGTGCGTTTTCTTTATCCGGGTGACGCAGATAGTACTGGCTCAAACGGTGTTGGATCTGTTTGCCGTTGAGGGTGCGCAAACCGCGGACGGTAAAATACTGGCAGCCGAGGAATGGGCTGCTAGAGGACAGTGCGCCAAACGCGCGCAGCATGATCCCTTTGAAATAGTTTTTCGCGGCGGTGGTATCCCCATACACCATCGTTTCCACGTAGGGGCCGCGCATGGGGTAAGTGAAGACACGCCCGTTGAAGAGTTTTTCCTCTACGGCATCGGACACTTTTTGAAAGGCCGCGATATGGGCGCGTTCCTGAGCGCTTTCTAAATCCAGCATGTCGCAAACAGTGCGGAAGTCGGGAAGGCTGTAGAGGCCCGCCGCACTCGTTTGATTGAAAAAAATCGTCGCGATTTCCGCGGAAATAATCTGGGCGTAATACGCCACCCAATAGAGCTGGTTCAAAATCACGCGCTGGTGAGGGCTCGCCTGATCCCAGAGTGGAGTGCCGTAAAGCAACGAGAGGTCCTCTGGGTTCCAATAGCTGTCTTTGCAGTCTTCGTATTGAAACTGTGCGGAGGCCGAATCGAGAAGAGCGGTGTGGTCTTGCTCGCGGTTCTTTACGAGATTGAGCTCAATCTGGCGGTAGGTCCGTTGGTTGGCTTCGAGCGGCAACATTCGTTCTCCTTGACCCAAACAAAACTTGTGGCCGTACAGCGGTTTGCATATAACACACAGCGTCAGGAGATTTGTAGCACTATGTCCAACCGGATCTTCAATCGGACCGACAGGGTGGTCGAGGGGTGGTACTGGGCCCTTCCTTCCAAAGCGCTCCGGCCCAAGCGGACTAAAGCAATCGAGCTCATGGGTAAGAAACTGGTCCTCTTCCGCGGGGAGAGTGGCCGGGTGCATGCCATGGATGCCTTCTGCCCCCACATGGGCGCGCACCTGGCGGAGGGGAAAGTCGAAGGGGATTCCCTGCGCTGTTTCTTCCACGCCTGGAAGTTCTCGGAAAAGGGAGAGTGCTTAGATATCCCCTGCTTGAAGCAGCCGATTTTGGTTAAGCCGCAACCTACGTGGCCGACGGCCGAGAGATATGGGCTCATCTGGGTCTGGGCGGGCAAGGAATCCAAGACGGATGTTCCCTGCGTTCCCGAATTAGAGGGCTTGGAAACGGATTGGCTATTGGGGAACCGCTTCGAGAAGAACTGCCACCCCAATGTGATGATGATCAATGCCATCGACGAGCAGCATTTTCACTCCGTGCACCCCATGGTGCGTGAAATCGCGGGCGGTATTGGTTTTAAGATTACGCAAAAGAGTCCACACTGCTTGGTTTTCCAGAACGGCAACCAAGTCCCAGCGACGACCTGGTACACGCGCCTACTCGGGAAGTTTTACGGCAAAGCCGCGACCTATGACCTGTCCTATTGGTATGGCACCAACGGCACGGTGACCATTGGTCCCGACTTTCTGCACTTTTACATCATCTTCGCATTGCGCCCGACGCCTGAAGGCCGCAGCGAAGGCCAAACGATTCTCGTGACGAAAAAACGCCACGGTTTCTTTGGAAAGCTCTTTAACTGGTTCATCCTGCGCGTCACGCGCGTGGTGGGTGGTTACTTCGCGCGCGGGGATACGAAGATTTTCAAAACCATCCGTTTTGAATTGAAGACGCCTATTCAAGCCGACCATTCCATTCTGGCGTTTGCGAGCCATTTAGAAAAACAAACCCCCGTAGAGTGGGGTATGGGCAAATTGCCGATCGCGCCCGTGCCGGCTTCCAAGCCTGTGGTTTCCGAGTCTCAATCGACAATGCTCTCAGGAGAACCTTCATGAGTCGTCCCAAGCTTTACGCGCACGTCGTTCCTCCTTCTAAACTGAGCGGCCCCGATAAGCTGCGGATGTTTGAGCTGATGCAATCGTATTACGCGGAAGAAGACTGGAACCAGTTTGAGAACGACCTTGCCAAGAAGACCGACGTTATCGTGATGCGCGATACGCAGAGCGAAACTATCCGCGGGTTTTCGACGATGATGGTCTTCAAAGAATCAGTCGATGGAAAGTCATTCGGTGCGCTCTTTAGCGGCGACACCATTGTGGAACGCAGTTATTGGGGCCAGCGCGTGCTGGGCCGGGCGTTTTTGTTCTATATTTTCAAAAAACGTCTGCGGCACCCGTTCCAGCGTTTTTAATTGTTCCAGATTTCCAAGGGCTACAATAAGTAACACGTGATGGCCAAAAACATACAAAACCACTACCCGAACGTTCGCCGCGCGACCCCGCTGTTCGAAAAGAAAGTTATGGATACGGTTTACGGGAAGCTCTACCCGCAAGGGTACGACGCCGAGAAGGGGATCATCACCTTCCCGTCGAAGAGCTGCCACCTGCGGGCCGGTGTAGCGGATATCGATCCAGCGCTGATTGAGCGGAACCCTCGTATCGGTTTTTTTGTGAGCATGAATCCCGACTGGCAGCGGGGCGCGGAACTAGCGTGCATTTCCAAGATGGATGCGCAGGCGTTGTTCTACTACCCCATTAAATCGATCTTTAAGCTCTCGGCCCTCCGGCTAGCGCGCAGCCTGAAACGGCTCGGCACCACGGAGACTGAGGCAGAAACCAAAGTGGCGGTGCGTACTCCATGAAGGGCGTTGTTTTAATTTCCGGTGCAGCGACGGGGTTTGGCTTTTTGCTCGTAGAGCGGCTTTTGGAAGCTGGGTGGCATGTCGTCGCCACCTGCCGGCAGCTCGCGGCCCGTAAAGAGACTTTCGCGGGGCTCAACCAGCGCTTTCCGGGAGCGCTCGAGCTCTACGAAATGGATGTTACGGCATCGGCCGATCGTGTCACTGTCCTCCAGGCCGTGCAGAAGAAGCACGGCGGGCTGGATGCTCTGGTGAATAACGCTGGGTATGGCCTCTTCGGCGCGCTCGAGGATATTTCCGAAGAGCAGCTGCGCTACCAGTTTGAGGTCAACTTCTTTGGCCTCTCGCTGCTCACCCGCGAAGCGTTGCCGCTGCTCCGAGCAAAGAAGGGCCGCATTATCATGCTTTCGTCGCTCCTCGGACGAGTGGGTATGCCGCTCACGGGGGCCTATTGCGCAAGCAAGTTTGCCGTCGAAGGGTTGAGTGAGTCGCTACGCTACGAGCTGAAAGAGAAAGGCGTTCAAGTCGCGGTTGTAGGGCCTGGCGGGCACCGCACCCAGTTTGCAAAAAACGTCCAGTGGGCCGTGGGCGTCGACGACCCGAAGTCGCCTTACTACCAGCGTAGCCAAGGATACCGCGCGATGATGCAGCGGATTCTGACGGGCAAGCCCAATCCGCCCGACGCCGTCGCTGCGACCATCGTGCGCTTGCTATCACTGAAGAAAATGCCTTTCCGGGTGGCTTGCGGCAAAGACGCCGTCTTCTTAGGAGCGCTTCGTAAGGTGCTCCCTCTGAGCAGTTTTCTTGGGATGACTCAAAGGGTGCTCGATAAGCAGATGGTCGCCCGGCCATGAGGATCCGGCTGGAATCAGAGGACGGGGCGCTGAGCCCCATTCTGGGCCCCTTGGATACGCCTGGCCTGGCTCCTGGTTCCCGTTTGCATGCCCTCGTGAAAAACTGCCTGGTGCGCCGCAACCCCATTGTGAAAGGTGCCGGTGTAAGTGGCGTCTACTGGCCCGCCGAATACTTTGGGTTGAACCACTCGTCGCTCTTTCGCTCTCTAAATGGCGATCAGCAGGGGGCGATCTTAGGTCAGTGCTCGCACCAGCTTCTCCAGGAAGCGTATTACGTCGAAAAATCGGGCAGCCAATTTACCGCCAAGATGTCTCTGCTCGCGGGAACAACCGAGGAGCGCATGCTTTTTTCGCTCATTGCTGCGGATGAAGCCGCGCACTTGTATTCCGTGCGTTCGTTTCTGACACAGGAGCCCGCAGCGCACCAAGAGTTGCCGTTCTTAAAGCTCTTGGCGGACATCATCGAAAACTCCAGCCGTATGACGCTCGTTTTTGTCGTGCAGGTCGTCCTGGAAGGGTGGGGTATCACGCACTACCGCGGCCTCTTGGAGCGGTGCTGCGATCCAGATCTGAAAGCCGTACTGCAGGAGATTCTCAACGACGAATACAAGCACCATGGCTCAGGGGTCGTATTGCTCAGCGAAGGGCAGCTAAGCGCCCGCGAAAAGCACGAGATCACAGAAACCATGGTACGGTTCTTGGAGATGGTCGCTGTTGGTCCGACGGGTGTGGTGCAGGTGGTTGAGCAAAATTGCCAGGGGCTGGGCACCGAAGCCCGTAAAGCGCTCTACGAAGACCTGCGCAGCGAAGAGACGACGCGCGAAAAATTAGACCTGCTAAAAAAACTGATGGCCCAACCCGGAGTGCTCGATATCGTCGAAGCTCTGGATAAAAAGGGCTGTTTCGAGCCGCGGCTAAACTAATCCGAGAAAATGGCTGGCGTCTTGTGAGCGGCCGAGCAGGCTGCGGTGTTTCAAATCGCCGAGCTTTATCCCCTGAGAAACGAAGTAATCTTGGTACTGCTGGTTCAAGCGCGCCACTTGGGTTACCCGGCAGGGCCCAAGTTGGTTAAGCTTGCGCGCCTGGCGGTAGTGGTAAGCCTCTGAGAGAGTCGCATCCCAAGCCTCGGCGGATACGCTGGACTCCGTCAGCAGATGGTAATACGGCGTTTTACCGCTGGTGTCTGGGACCAGAACAGAGAATGCTTTAGGCGCAAGCCGATCCAAGCAGCCTTGCACGAAGCTTTCTTCGAGCTTTTCTCCCACGAGATCGCAAGTGGCCTGCGTTCGACCGACAAACTCCAAGCACGGCGTGGCCTTGTAGAAGTGGGTCACCTTAACTCGATCTCCCAGGCGGTAGCGGTAGAGGCCACCCAGATGCGAGAAGACGATCTCGTAGGTTTTCCCCACATCTAACGCATCCAATCGGAGCATCCGGCCATCCTCGGCTTCGAATTCGTAGAACACGGAATCGACGAGTGGCAAGAAGCCTTGAGCGGCTATCGATGGGAAGGTTAGTGGCGCCTCGGTAGCCAAGAGGCCCTTGGCCTGGACAAGGCTGCGGGGGAAGAGCTCTTGGGTTGTGCGAAAGGCATTTTCCGCCCACCCCGATCCCCAACACGAAACCCATTTCAACTCGGGCCACCATTCCTGCGGAGAATCCGATGAGATTTTGAAGTCCGCTTTATGCTCCCGGATGTAATCAACCAAAACTAAAAGGACAGAAGGGTTCCAAAAAGAGAGTACTTCTAGTTCCGGCTCCGCCAAGAGAAGGGTGGCCAGTGCGTGGTAATACTCTTCAGTGGTCTTGGCTTTTTTCAGGGTCGGGCTGGTCAAGAATCTTTTGCCCAGGGCCTTACGCACCAGCCACGGTAGGTACTCACGATCGTCTTCCAAGCCATGGAATTCGCCCTCATGGAACGCAGGCGAAATGCTGGTGTAAATGCACCCCCATTTTAGGTTCGGCCCGTTTTGTTCTAGGTCGGCGCACCAAAGCGCTAACAGATCCCCGAATGCGGTTAAGAGGGGACGATTGTACGGGATGAGTTTCTTTCCCCCTGAACTTCCCGATGTCGGTTCGTAATGAAA
>JAIEOG010000083.1 GCA_019750655.1 bacterium | reverse complement strand
AAGGCAGAAAGTAGCCATTCTGTCGCCGAGAAACCCAAAGAGAAGGTAAAGCTCGTTCCCCTCTCCCCCTCGCAGCCCGAGCAAGCTGGCGTCGCGTTGGCCGAGAGCACGAGCAACGAAGCGCGGGCGCTTTTGAAAAACCCGAAGATTCTCTCGCTACTCGAAGACGAGGAACCTGCGAAGCCGGGCCGCAAACCGAGTGCCGCAACACCCACGGCGTCAGGCATCGGAAGCTTTACCGTACAAGTCGGGAGCTACCCCGACGAGACAGCCGCCAAAGAACGCGTCGAAGCACTGAAAAAGCAAGGTTTCCCGGGTGCTTTCTTTTCTGCTAAAGAATTGGGATCGAGTAGTGGCACTTGGTTCCGCGTCTATTTAGGCCAATACTCCGGCTTCGATGCCGCGAAACGTGTGGGAGACCAGCTCCAGGCTAAGGGCGAGGTTAAGAATTACATTGTTCGAAAAAACTGAAATCCCAAAGCCCTGGGGCCACGAAATCATCTGGGCCAAGACGCAGGATTACGTCGCTAAAATCCTCTACGTCCGCGCCGGTGAAAGCCTAAGCCTCCAGTACCACCAAGAAAAAGAAGAAACGCTTTACTTGGAATCGGGTGATTGCCGCCTCGAAGCCGGCCCTCACGAAAACGCACTCAAAGAAATTCCGTTTACTCCCGGCACGGCATTCCACATCCCTCCAGGACTACGCCACCGTATCAGCGCACGCACCGACTGCCGCATTTTCGAAGTTTCCACGCCGCAATTGCAAGACGTCGTTCGCCTCCAGGATCGCTATGGCCGGACCTAAACGCTTGGCGGTGATTCTCGCCGGCGGATCGGGCACACGCTTCTGGCCCCTCAGCCGCGCCGACAAACCCAAACAATACTTAAATCTATTTGGCGATCGCTCGCTGATCCAAGCGACGTACGATCGCTTAAAGCCTCTTTGCGCCGGCGGCCCTGTTTTTGTCTGCTCGGGAAAATCTCAGTACGCCTTGCTCGATGCGCAGGTCCCCGCTGCAGAACATATTCTCGAGCCGTGTGCCCGCAACACCGGCCCGGCCGTCGCGCTCACGACAATTGATCTTCTTGCCAAAGGTTACAGCGACGACACCATCGTCGGCATCTTCCCGGCAGATCACCACATCGGCGATGTCCCGGCTTTTGAGAAAGCTCTAGAACTAGCCTACGAAACTGCGGCTTCAACCAAAGGCTTAGTCACTCTCGGTATCGTGCCTTCTTGCGCGCACACCGGCTATGGCTACATCGAGGCGCAAGGGGCTGCCATCGGCAAAGCCACAGCCGCGCAACGTTTTGTCGAAAAACCCGATGCGGAACGCGCGAAGAATTTTTTTGAAAGCCGAAAATTCTTTTGGAACGCGGGAATTTTCGTCTGGCGCTTGGGAAGTATCCGCGAAGCCTATTTGGAGCACGCCCGCGATACCTACGAAGCCTTGTCCCAGGCCTACGAAGACGGGAGTCTCGATAAGGCCTACCCGAAAGTCGTCTCCACTCCAGTCGACAAACAGATTTTGGAAAAAGCAAAGAATGTGTTTGTTCTGCCTGCCAGCATGCAGTGGAGCGATGTCGGCAGCTGGAACGCACTCTGGGAACTCCTGGGTACTGGCCCCACTGAGAACTCGGCCTCCAGCGAAAAAACTCTATTTCTCGACTCGGAGCGCTGCCTCGTCCATGCCGAGGGCAAGAAGGTCGCTCTCATCGGCGTCCAAGACCTCATCGTCGTCGTGGATGGTGAAAACATTCTAGTGACTACCCGCGACCAAGACCAACGCGTCCGGGAAGTCGCTGAAACCCTCTCCGCTAAGCCATCCTGATTGCCGTCTGCCGGCCCTCCGGCTATCCTTTTTGCCGTGGCTGTGAAGATTGAAATCCCTTATGAAGGCACCGTTTCTGTGCCGACTCCTCCTGACAAGGCATTCGCCTATCTCGCGGATTTGGAGAAGTCGATCCCTGGAAATTTTCCTGGCGTCGCTTCTTTCCAAGCGCAGGGCGCAGACACATACCAGTGGGCGTTTGAGAAGGTGGGCTACAGCGGCTATGAGTTGGAAATCCAGCTCGTCACCCAAGCGAAAAAAGAAGCGCCTTCCAAGATCACGCTGAAGTCCGTTCCCGGTAAGGGCACCGCCTTGTTTGACGGAAGCTGGGCGCTTTCTCCAAAAGGCTCGGGCACGCAAATCGCTTTCCAAGGAAAACTGCAGTTAGAGCTTCCCATCCCCGGTTTTTTGAAGGGCATGGCAACCCCGCTCGCGGAGAAAGAAATCCGCAAGCTCTTCGACAGGTACCTCCGCCATGTGGAAAAGAATCTGGGCTAGCGCTTACGGCCCTGGGTTTTTAGGTGGGCTTGCGATGGTGCTTGCATTTGCACCCATCAAAATAACAAGCGCTGCGATTTTCTGCCCGTTGTTCTTAGTTCTCGCAGTACACCGTAGCCGCGGTGCTTGGGAAGCCTTCGGAGCGGGCTTTATCGCTTCGGTCGTCATCATGCTCGGCGGTTTTTACTGGGCGGTCTACACGCTGCACCTCTTCGGCAATCTCCCCTGGACCGCGGCCGGCGCTCTGTACTTAGTTTTCTGTGGTCTTGGTGCTTTGAACTTCCCGGCGTTTACCTGGGCACTCTTTCGCATCTACAAAAGCATCCCCGCCCTGCGCGCCAATGCCTATTGGTATGCAGTGGGCATCCCCGCTCTTTTTGCGCTGATTGAATTCCTCGTTCCCAAACTTTTCCCCTGGTGCCTAGGGCATTCCTTCTACCAAGCCCTATGGCTTAACCAGATCGTGGAATGGACGGGCAGCTCATTCCTGTCCTACCTGGCTTGCAGCTGGGGAGCTTTGGGAGCGGCCATCTTCTTTGCGAGCGATGAAGTCGAATACGCTCGCCGCGCCCTGATTGTCCCTGTAGGGCTCACCCTTCTCGCTGTAGGCTTTAGCACGTGGCGTTTATCCACTCCGCTGCCCACCCAGAGCACCAAACGCGTAGCGCTGATCCAGGCTAACATTGGTTCCCTGGAAAAAGTGGATGCCCGCGCGGGACTGTATGGCCGAGTCCAATACACCGTCGACCAACATTTGACCCTGACTGACGGGGTGATGCGCCAAAACCCACCACCGGATTGGATCCTGTGGCCGGAAACCGCGATGCCCTTCTCGCTCGCTGACGATGATGGCTATGCGCGACGCATCCGAGATTCCGTTGTTCGGTGGAACCGCCCGCTTATCAGCGGCGGCTACTCGCGAGCGACCACTCCGCCCTTTCTCGACTACAACGCGGCTTTCTTACTGGAACCTACTTCCACGGGACTGCGTACTTCGACTTACGAAAAAAATATTCTGTTAGCTTTTGGAGAGTATTTTCCCGGCGGCGAAACTTTTCCGATTCTGTACACCTGGTTCCCCGAAGTCTCCAATTTCATGCGCGGCACCGAGCAGAAGATCCTGACCCTTGCCGATGGCACGCGCCTCGGCATTACGATTTGCTATGAAGCCATCGTGCCGCCCTTCTTCCGCAAAGTCGCAAGCCAGGGCGTGCACGCAGTGATTAATCTCACGAACGATTCTTGGTTCGGTCCAACGTCGGAGCCTTTCCAGCACGCGGCACTCACTGTCTTCCGTGCGATTGAAAGCCGCACGCCGCTTATCCGTGTGACGAACACGGGGCTGTCTTTTGCCGTGGATCGCTATGGGCACCGCTCCACTTCGACGGGAGTATTCGTCCCCGGCGCCTTGACGGTCGAAGTGCCCGTGGGCCCCGAACCTGTTACGACTTTTTACCTACGCTATGGCGATTGGTTCATAGCTCTCTTGGCTGCTGTCTTGGCCTACTTCCTTCTCAGGAGCCGCCGTGTACCCATACCTGTTTGAGAGTTGGATTGGTGACTCTGTCCTCATCCCAACCTATGGCCTGGCCTTGGCATTGGCCTTTACGCTGGGGTACCTCGAGGCGATTCGACAGACCCTCCTGCACCAGGAAGACCCTAAGCCCCTCGAAGGGCTCTTCGCTTGTGTGCTCCTCGGTATGGTGGTGGGATCGCGGCTTTTCCACGTCGTCTTCGAGGATTGGTTTTATTACTTCAAGCACCCCGCAGACATCTTCTCCCTTTGGCAGGGCGGCTTTACACTCTATGGCGGCATTGCGGGTGGTACTGTGGCAGCCGTGCTTTACTGCCGGCGCAAGGGGCTACCCACCTTGCGCATCCTGGATCGTTTCGCACCAGCGCTATTGCTGGGGATCGCGGTGGGGCGTTTGGGTTGCTTCGCCGCTGGCTGCTGCTGGGGAAAACCGACCTCGCTCCCGTGGGCCGTGAGCTATCTCCACCGACACTCACTCACACCTGTGCGAGATGTTCCGGTGCACCCCGTGCAGCTTTACGAAGTTTTTCTGACAGGGCTTTTATTTTGGGTGGTGCAGCGTTACGCACGCCAATCCCCTCGCCAGGGAAATGTGTTTGCAGTCGCACTGGTCGGCTATGCGGTGGTGCGGTTTTTCACGGAGTTTTTCCGTGGAGATAAACTCCGCGGGACATTCCCCGCGACCTCGCTCAGCACGAGCCAGGGACTATCGATCCTACTCGTGCTCGCAGTACTTACCGCGCTGATGCGGAAAGGGCAGCTTCGAGATCTTTTCTCAGGTCTTCGACATGCTCTACGCCCACGGACAAACGGATAAGGTTGTCCGAAATCCCTAGCTGTTTGCGTGTCTCTGCCGGGATCGACGCGTGCGTCATGATCGCCGGGTGATCCACCAGCGACTCCACGCCGCCCAAGCTTTCTGCGAGCGAAAACACACGCACTGTCTCCAAGAATTTCCGCGCTTCAGCTAGGCCGCCCTTGAGGAAAAACGTAATCATTCCACCCGCGCCCCGCATTTGGCGACGAGCGACGTCGGCCTGTGGGTGAGACGGCAGGCCGGTGTAAATCACCTTATCGACACGCGGGTGCTTCTCGAGCCACCCCGCGATTTCATGGCCGTTTTCATTGTGCCGCTGCATACGCAACGCTAGCGTCTTAATCCCTCGCAAAACGAGCCAGGAATCAAACGCTCCGGCCACGCCGCCCGCAGCATTTTGCAGATAATGGATGCGATCGGCCAATTCGTCCTTGTCCGTCACGATTGCGCCACCCACAAGATCACTGTGGCCGTTTAGGTATTTCGAAGTCGAATGCAGCACCACATCCGCACCCAAAGCCAGTGGGCTCTGGAAAATCGGCGTCGCGAAGGTGTTATCCACGACCACAATCGGTTTCGGGTTTTGCTTAGAAGCCCATTTGGAGATGGCCTCGATATCAATGACTTTCAACATCGGGTTGGTCGGAGTTTCGATCCAGATCATCCGCGTGTTGGGTTTAACAAAGTCTGAAATGGGCTTGTTCACGAGGTCCGCAAACGTCACATCCACACCGTGGCGCGCCCAAACCATCCGCAGCAAACGGCTCGAGCCGCCGTACACATCGTCGACACAGACGACATGCTCGCCGGTATTGAGCAAGTGCATCAGGATATCCATTGCGGCGCAGCCGGAAGCCGTCGCGAAGCCATGCCGCCCGCCTTCCAACGCCGCGATACTTTCCTCAAGAGCGGTACGCGTCGGGTTCTTCGTGCGCGAATATTCGTAACCCCGGTGTTGGCCGGGAGAGGACTGCACGTAAGTGCTGGTCGCGTAGATGGGCGTCATAATGGCGCCTGTCGTCGGATCCGGCGTAACGCCTGCATGAACGGCAAGGGTCTCTAAGTGGCCTTGGATTTCTTTGCTCATGATTTCCCCGTGGTGCGGCTTAGGTAGCCAATCAAATCGATCTTCGTCAGCACGTGCGTCACTTGCCCGTTGTCTTCTACCAAAGCGATTTTGCCGGAGGTGAAGACTTCCGTGAGCCGGTCCATAGCCTCATGGAGGCGGACGATTTCGTAGTTGTGCTGGACCAAGGACTCGATCGAATCGCCGGTCTTTACTTGGCCTGTTAACAAGGGCCGCAGAAGATCCGTTTCGGCAATCACGCCGATCACCTGCCCAGCACGTTGCACCGGCAGCTGGGAAATGCCGCCATCCCGCATCCGCGCCACGACCGTTTCGATTTTATCGGATGCCTGAGCGAAGAAGACCTCAGAGCGCTTGTTCAAGGCGCGCAACACTTCCGCGACGGTCGTTTCCGTCGGGCGATCGAGGAAAGAGTTTTCGATCATCCACGCGTCATTAAACACTTTGCTCAAATACCGGTTGCCCGAATCCGGCAAGATCACGAGCACGCGGCCGGGGTTAGGAGTTTCCGCCATGTAGCGCAAAGCGCCGACTACGGCCGACCCAGAGGACATCCCGCAGAACATCCCTTCTTTGGTCAGCAGTTGGCGAGTCATCAAGAAAGACTCTTTGTCCTCGATGCGGACGATCTTATCGATGACGCTGAAGTCGAGATTGTTGGGGACAATATCTTCGCCGATGCCTTCGACCTTGTAGGTATGCGCCGGGGGCATTTTCCCCGTTTCAAAAAGATCCTTCAGAATAGATCCCTTGGGATCTACGCCGACGATTTGAATTTTCGGATTCTTTTCTTTGAAAAACTTGCCCAAACCCGTGATCGTCCCGCACGTTCCCATGCCGCAGACAATGGCGTCGATTTGGCCACCCGTTTGTTCCCAGATTTCGGGGCCCGTCGTTTGGTAGTGCGTGTCGCGGTTGTCGGTGTTGTGGTACTGGCCCGTGTAATAGGCATTGGGCGTTTCACGCGTTAGACGCTCGCCGACACTGTAATGCGATTGCGGAGAATCGGGCGCAGCGCCCGTGGGAGTGATCACCACCCGTGCCCCGAAAGCACGCAGGTTCTGGCGCTTTTCTTCGCTCATTTTATCCGGCATCACGAAGATGGATTGGTAGCCCTTCACCGCGGCGGTGATGGCGAGACCCACCCCCGTATTGCCCGAGGTAGATTCGACGATCGTCCCGCCGGGTTTCAAAAGCCCCTTAGCCTCGGCCTGTTCGACCATGTACTTGCCGATACGGTCCTTGATGGACCCGCCGGGATTCATAAACTCGCACTTAACAAAGAGCTCGCCTGGAACGCCGCGCCCAATCTTGTTTAAGCGCACGATGGGGGTGTTCCCGATCGCCTCTAAAATATCTTTTTTGAACTCATTAGACATAGGCCGGCCCACCATTAACCCCCGTTTTTATTAGGAAAGACTTTTTAAAGGGGGGTGTCAACTTGCGTAAATGCAGTATGCATGTGCAGATGCATACGGCATTTAAGAACGGTACCAAACTGCCCTAGATTTTGGTAAAACCCTCCCTTCTTCAGGAGAATCCGTGGCCCAAGTCCGAGTGCAAAAAGCCCTTTTGAGCGTTTTTGATAAATCCGGCCTAGAACCCTTGGCCCGGGCGCTTCACCAGGGCGGGGTCCAGCTCTACTCCACCGGCGGCACCTATAAGTACCTCACGGAAGACTTGAAACTCCCCGCAACGAAGGTCGACTCCATCACGGAGTTTCCGGAAATGATGGATGGCCGGGTGAAAACGCTCCACCCCAAGATTTTTGGCGGCATTTTGGCCCGCCGCTCAGAAAACGCCGATATCCAGGCAGCCCAAACTCATGGCATCCCGCTTTTCGATCTGATCGTGGTCAATCTCTACGATTTCGCATCCACTCTCGGCAAACCGCGCGAAGAACAAGTGCGCTTGGTGGATATCGGTGGCCCAGCAATGCTGCGCGCCGCTTCGAAGAACCACGAAGCCGTGGCCGTGCTTTCCGATCCGGCGGACTACCCGCCGTTCTTGAAAGAATTTGCCGCACACTCGGGCCAAACGACTTTGGAGTTCCGCTTCGGGCAAGCCGTTCGCACTTTTGAACGCACGGCCCGTTACGATGCCGCGATTGTTGCCGAGTGGCGCCAAGGCGCGGGTGGATTTGCCGACTCGCTTTCGCTCACACCACAAACGCCGCTGCGTTACGGTGAGAACCCGCACCAAAAAGCCGCGTGGGCTGGGCCTTCGGACGCTTGGGATGTCCTGCAAGGCAAAGAGCTTTCGTACAATAACCTGCTCGATACGGAAGCCGCTGTGCGCGTGGTTCTGGAGTTTAAGAGCCCGGCGCTGAGCATCATCAAGCACAACAACCCTTGTGGTGTTGCGACGGGTGAGTTTTCGTCGGCAGAATTGTTTGCCCGTGCTTTCGCCGCGGACTCCAAGAGCGCTTTCGGCGGCATTGTGGCTTGCAACCGCCCGGTCGATGCACAGGCCGCGCGCGCGATTGGTGAGATTTTCTTAGAAGTCGTTGCAGCCCCGGAATTCTCCGAAGAAGCTCTGCAGATTTTCTCGCAGAAAAAGAATCTGCGCCTTGTGCGCATGAAAAACCTGGCCCTTCCAGCGTTTGAAGTCCGCGCAGCCATGGGCGGCTGGCTAATGCAGCAGCCCGATGCTCCTGGCGGCGAAGTGAAGTTACAAACCGTCACGAAAACGCCGTTGCCAGTATCCGCCGAGAGCGATTTGCGATTTGCTTGGAAAGTAGTGAAACATGTGCGGTCCAACGCGATTGCTTTGGCCAAGAACGGTGTGACTGTGAGTCTCGGCGGCGGCCAAACCAGCCGTGTCGATGCCGTGCAGATCGCGCTTTCAAAGGCTACCCCGGATCAGCTGCAGGGTGCGGTGCTCGCGAGCGATGCTTTTTTCCCGTTCCGAGACAATATCGACCTGCTCAAAGGCCTAGGCATTGCCGCCATCGTCCAACCGGGTGGCTCCAAACGCGATGACGAAGTCATTGCAGCTTGTGATGAGCTCGGTATCGCCATGGCCTTCACAGGCACACGGCACTTCCGCCACTAAGCTAACTCTCCCATTTGCCATCCGAAAAACTGCGTGCTACTCGCAGCGGACAGGTTTTTAGGGGAGATTTCTATGCAGCATCTTTGGGTACTTCTTTTGATCGCGGGCACCGCATTGCCCGCTTATGCCGGGCGTTTTGATTACTTGCTTCAAGCACCGGCATGTGGAGCCGGGGTTAGCGCCTGGAACTTAGCGCCTACAGAAGCGGATGTTTTTCACCTCGATTTACAAACCAGCCATGCGCTGCATTTGGATCTGGGCCATATTCAAAGAGCTAATTACATCAGCGACCAGACCTCTAACTTTTTGACTCATGCGGGAGTGCAGGCCCAGTGGCACGAGCGAGGTGTTATTACCCTCAGCCCTAAGCAGCAGATTTCCAGTGGCGTATTTGCAGGCTTGAAGAGCCCTGAGTTGCTGCGTTCCGTTTATGGAAACCTTCCCGGACTTTTGGAAAGAGAAAATGAACGCGCCACACGCACACGCACAGCGCTTGCACTGCTCGGCGAAATCTCCGCTCAAACAGCGCATTTATTGCGGTACGCTTTTGTCTGGCGCCACCACTGGATGGCGATACACAAAGTGGCCCACCACCACACTTTCCGCTATTGGCAGGAATTTGGCGGAACCGGGCTTTTAACGTCGGATCTGATTTCAGCCGCGCAACAGACGCAGGCTCATATGGCTGCCGAGGCACCACAATATTTCCGCCGCCACGCAGGTGACACAGCCCTGTCTCATTCCCCTTTTCGTGAAAACTGGCAGGGCCAGTTTGCAGTCGCTCACCTGCCTTCGAGCATACAGTTTGCGTTAGAGCATCTGCGCAGCACCTTTCTCCCCGCTTATTTGGAAAGCGAGCCTGCGGTCCACCGCGCCCTGGTGAAACTCGCCGGAAAAACGCGGGAATATGACCAGCTCTTTTAAAGCCCGACATAACGCACTGCGTATCAGCCTAAGCTGCCATTGTGCCGATAGATCTAGGCGGAGATCTGATTCAGGCAAATGGCACTACCGCTTAAAGACTGGCTAGTTCGCACACGCGCAGGGGATGTCCTAGGCCCTTACTCGCAACGCGAACTCATGGACGAGCTGAAGAAAAGCACGTTCTCGCTCGAAGACGAAATCGCGCCCGCACAAGGGCACTGGATTTCGGCGCAGGCGCTCTCTTACCACGATACCGAAGAGCTCACGAGCACCAGCACGCGTACGCAACAGCCATTCACCTCGTCGCTTTCGAACGTTTCGCCGGCGGGCCCCTCAGAACTCACCCCAACGCCGGAAGCTCGTGTGAATATCAAGCCGGGCGCTGGTAACCAAAGCCAGGTCCGCATCCCCGCACACCTTTTGCCGAAGTCCAGCCAGAGCGGTTTTCGCCCCCTGGCTTGGTTGGGGGTTTTGGCGGTCGGTGTTTTATCGGTTTTGATTTATTCCAAGCTCACAGCCCCGCACGTAGACGAACCCGCAACGCAGGTCACGTCCGCATCGTCGGGAGCTTCGAGCGAGTCGCCTTTTGTCCGCCAGATCTACAATCTGATCCAAGCGGGTAAGTCGCAGGTAGCGTTGCGCCAGCTGACGCTGTACCACGAGCGTGGCCCATCGAAGACAGATGTCGAATACTTGATCCCCTATGCGGCTCTCCTCATCCAAGAAGGCGAATCTCCGAGCCGCGCAAAGAAGTTCCTGGACCTGGTTTTAGAATCTGACGGCAGTGCTTATCTCAAATCCCGCGCGCAACTCTGGTTGGGGTATATGCAGCTTGCTGCGGGCAAGCCCGATCAAGCCGAAAGCCATTTCTTAGAAGCCCTAGAGCTCACACCGAAAGATGCTGCGGCTCGGTTTAACTTGGGCCGCACGTACCTCAAGCAGGAACGCTATGCGCTGGCACTAGATTACTTAGCGCTCGCTGAACTCGAAGCGCCGGATCTCTGGCTAGTCCAGATCTACAAGGGCCGCGCCAAACTCGCTCTGGAGCTTCCCGTGGAAGCGCAAACGGCTTTCAAAGCCGCTATTGAAAATGCCCCCGATCGCTGGATCACCTACATTTATTACGCACTCTTCTTAGCGCAGACGAACCAGTACGCAGAAGCTCAAAAAACTCTGAAAAAAATGCTGACGCGTGACCCGCATTTTGAAATCCACAGCCCAGCACCGTTTGGTTTTTACCAAGAGAAAGTAAACTACGCCGAGTACCTAAGTGCCTTCACCCACGTTATGGAACGCACCCCCGGCGAAGAACGTGAAGTGGGCAAACGCTTTATCCAGTACCTCATGAATGGCGGCGACGAAGGCACGCGTATCGAGGCCATGGCAGATAAGGGAAGTCTGACGCCGCGGGTGTTCGCGCTCAAAGTCGTATTGGATCGCGAGAGCACAGCCTCACAGCTGAAAAAGGCCATCACTCGCTTGCCCGAAAGCTTAGACGCCTTTGGTTATTACGCCTATGTGCTGCGCGGAGAAGCCCAAGCGCGCCTCGGCCTTTACGAAGAATCCAAAAAAGATTTCCAACGCGCCATTGAGCTTTCGCCCCAATCGGCCATTAGCCGCTGGGCCTACGCTTCGCTCTTACAAAAAGTGCAACAGATGCCCCTAGCCCACGGGCAAATCCGCGAACTGCTGCGCTATAACCCGGGCTACGTACCGGCGATAGTGTGGACGCAAAACCTATAATCCTAAAATCCCTTTTGCTCCTCGCACTGGTGGGGACACTCCAGGCCCAGCCGCCGAAGCCTCCATTCGATGCACCGCCGCTACCCGGGGAAGGCACCCATGCCAGTGATGCTCCCGCAGGAGCGCCCCACTCGCGGCACCAAGCCGAGCCTTCTGCCTTTAGCGCATTTACAGAAAGCCAGAAGCTGTACATTGAACCCATCGTCGTGCGTGTAGACAACGAGTTGAGCCAGCTCCCGGAAGAACGCCGCAAGATCGCCGCCGAACACTTGAACGACTTCTTGACCAGTGCAACGTCCAAGACAACACAGCACCTAGACCGAACCGGGCGAATCATCGACACCGCCCAGAATGCGTTAGATCAAGTGGAAGCCGAAGCCACTGAACTAACTCTCAGCGTCGCTCAACAGATCTTTCGGGCTCGGCAAGTCATGCAGTTTGTTAGCAACCCGCCCCGATTTAAGTTCGAGCTCGAGCAGCTCGAGAAAACTAATCCAGCTTTGGCGAAAGTTGTCGCTGTAGCAGCTGTGAACCAGGCCCTGGGCCGTTTCTCGTCGGCAGTTGAAGGTAAAGTAGGAAACGCTCTTCGTGAGGAATGGCAGAAACAGT
>JAIEOG010000109.1 GCA_019750655.1 bacterium | reverse complement strand
GTTGTCGAAAAGGTTGATAAGCGCCCGCTTCAGCTGGGCTCGGTCGAGGTTCAAGCGAGGCAGGTCTTCGGCCAACGCGAGATCGAACGTAATGCGCTCGTGTGCCGCCCGGAAAAGGTTCACGGCATCTAGCACGACCGCATTCAGCTCATCGGCGGAAGGCCGCACTTCCGGCAGACGATCAAAAGTCGAGAATTCGCTCACGAGGTCTTTGATGGCGGCGACTTCGTTCAAGATGATTTCTGTCGCCTGACCAAAAGTACCGTCGTCATTAATCTTGTCCAAGTAGCGCCGGCGCAAGCGCTGCACCGAGAGCTGAATGGGCGTCAGCGGGTTTTTGATCTCATGCGCAATGCGCTTAGCGACTTCGCGCCAGGCGAGCATGCGCTCCATCTTCTGCAGCTCTGTGAGATCGTCGATAACCGCCACCACGCCGATGGGCTCGCGCAGCTCATTGCGCAACGCATTCATCGTCACGAGCAACACGGCCGGCTGCCCGTCGGCACGCTTTACTTTGAATTCATGCCGCACGGGGTGGTTGCGCGAGGGCAAAGATTCGAGGAGCGTCGCGAATTCATCGCGGTGCTCTTCCGGCAAAACCACCCAATAGGGTTTTCCCGTGAGCTGCTCGGGCTGCATTTTCAAAAGCTCCATCGCCGCTGGATTCACCATGGAGATGCGCCCGCGCTCATCGAGCGAAATCACGCCGGAGTGCACGCTTTGCAAAAGCACTTCGATATAACGCCGGCGGTGATCCAGCTCGGCATTGATCTTTTTAAGATTGGCGTGGGTGGCTTCAATCTGATCTTTGTTCAGGCGCAGATCGCGCGTCATCTTGTTGAAGGACGTAATCAGCGTGTGCATCTCATCGCTCCCCGCGGTGGGGATCACATAATCCAGATTGCCGTGTGCCACTTCTTCCGTCGCACGGGAGAGTTCTTCCAGAGGGCCTGTGAGCCGGCGCGCGACATAAAAGCCCGTCCAGCTGGCAGCCAGCAAAATGAGCAACGTTACCATCGAGAGAATGGCGAAGTAGGTCGACTTGATGGGGTAATTCAGCGGGTTCCCCGAACGGTAGTCATCGTAGGTCAACGAGATTTCGCTGAGCTGCTGCGCAAGAGCAATCGGGATGAAATAATCCGCAAAGAGCGCCCCGCGCGAGGGGCCTAGGTAATACCCGCAGCGCACGAGCTCCCCCGTGCCGACATTCTGCACGCGGCATTCTTGCTTGCCCGAGAAGACTCCTCGCAAGGTTTCCAAGGACGCTGCAGGAATACCTCCCGCTCGCTCGGGGTGCAGTGAGCTAATGCGCACCGAGAACGGTGTCGCGTAATACTCCAACCCATCGAGGCCGTACTCCAATCGCCAAGACTGCAAACGCTCGGGCAGCTTTTTCCCCAAGCGAGTTTTATCGTCCAACTGCGCCGCTATTTTCCTAGCGAATGCGCTTGCGTTGGATTGTGTGTTTTCATAGTAGCGGTGCACGACATCGATGCTGTGCTGCAGAGTCCCGCCCACACGCACGCTAAACCACTGATCGAAACTGCTCTTGATATAGAGCGCGGAAATCGCAAAGAGCAAAATCGTAGGAATAATCGCAAACAGGAGGAAGCAGAACACGAGGCGTGTCTTCAGGCGCGAGCCAAGCCTCCCGGCACGTTCGTCCAAAATCAGTTTCACCGCGTTCCTGAAAACGAGGAACACAATGAGCATGATGATGACGATGTTGAGGTTCATCAGCCCGAAGAAAAAGATGCTGTTCACGAAAGGCAGCTGCGCCGAGAGCCGCAGCAGGTGGACTTCGACGGCCGTGAAGACGGCGAGGATCGCAAAAAGGACGACCACCGTGATGCGTTCACGGCGGCGGCGTTTTGCCTCGGATGGGTCGACCGTTAAATCCATAGAGCGGGCCATTCTTTCACAGGGTTCGGGGGGAAAAAAGCGCGGATTTGAAAGAGGTGAGGTATGCTCCGCGCATGGAAAACTCGACTCAGCGCCGCACCATCTACGCCGACCATAACGCCACTACTCCGCTCGGGCCCGCTGCTCGCAAAGCGATGATTGAAGCTTTGGACGCTTGGGGTAACCCCTCGTCTTCACACGGGATTGGCCGGCAAGCGCGCGAATTACTCGAAAAGGCCAGAGCTCAGGTCGCTTCGAGCTGCGGGGTTGATACCAAAGACGTGGTCTTCACCTCCGGTGGCAGCGAAGCGAATGCGCAGGCTATTCTGGGAATGCATTTCGGCGTTGAAGGCTTGCGCGTGGTTACCGCGGAGACGGAACACTCCTCCGTGCGTGATGCCATTGCGTTCTTGGAAAAGCGCGGCGCCACGGTCTACCGGGCGCCTGTGCTGCCCTCGGGCCAAGTCGACACCGGCGTGCTCGAAGCCTTGATCCGCGAACACCGCCCGCACCTCGTCTCGCTCATGGCGGCAAACAACGAAACCGGTGTCGTGCTCGACCTCGAAAAAGTTTCGGCGCTTTGCCAGGAATTCGAAGCCGCCTTCCATTGCGATTGCGTGCAGGCCTTTGGCAAGATCCCACGCGAGCTTTGGAACCGCGCAGACCTCATCACCATCAGCTCCCATAAAATCTACGGTCCCAAGGGTGTCGGTGCGCTGATTGTCCGAGGGGGCCGCAAGCTCGTGCCCCTTCCTTTTGGGGGCACCCAGGAAGTGAAACGCCGCGGGGGCACGCAGAACATGATGGGCATCATCGGCTTTGGCGCGGCTTGTGAGGAACTCGCCCCCCAGTCGGAAAGCCTCCGGCCTCTCCAGCAGCGTTTTGAAAAGGCCCTCGAGGAGGGTCTCACGGGCGTGTCGGTGAATGGCTCGACCGCTCCCCGCGTAGCGAATACTTCGAACGTCCGCATTTCGGGCCTGGTTTCTGAAGTAATGCTGAGCATTTTGGACCTCTCGGGCGTTTGCGTTTCAGCCGGAAGCGCCTGTTCTTCGGGTTCGATTTCCCCTAGCCCCGTACTGCTCGCCATGGGCCTGGACAAGAACCAAGCGCGGGAATGCCTGCGTTTTAGCTGGGGCCGGGATACGAGTCCCCAGGACATCGACACTGTCGCGGGCCTTGTGATAGAGCACGTTAATCGCATCCGCGCTCGGAATACGCGGTAAAGAAGGCTTAGAAATGCTCGCTCCCGTTCAACCCCGGAAAGGCTCCCGCATTGTCGTCGCTATGAGCGGCGGGGTGGACAGCTCTGTCGCCGCGGGTTGGTTGAAACAACAGGGCTACGACGTCATCGGCATTTCGTTGCAGCTCCACGATCAGGCCCAGAGTACTGAAAACAAGTTCGGCACCTGCTGCTCTATCTCCGATATCCAAGACGCCCGCACGGTCGCCGAGAAGATGGGCATCCCCTTCTACGTTGCGAACATGGAAGACCAGTTCGAGGAAGCCGTTATCGACAACTTCGTCGGCGAATACCTCCAGGGCCGCACGCCGAACCCCTGCGTGAAGTGCAACGAGAAGGTAAAATTTTCTAGGCTTATGGATTGGGCGATGGACCTCGGCGCCGATTACTTGGCCACCGGCCATTACGCCCAGATTTATTCCGACCCCGAAACCGGAAAGCATGAGCTCGCCAGAGCGGTCGATCCGCAGAAGGACCAGTCTTATTTCTTATTCACCATGCGGCCCGAAGATCTGCCGCGCACGATTTTCCCGGTCGGTGGATTGGAAAAAGCCCAGGTCCGCGAACTCGCTTCGCAGCTGGGCCTAATGCACGTCGCGCAAAAGCCGGACAGCCAGGAAATCTGTTTCGTGCAGGCTAAGAGCTACCGCGAATTTATCGAAGAGCGTGTGCCAGCTTCGCAGCTAAAGCCCGGCCGCCTGCTCGATCCACACGGCGTAGTCCTCGGACAACACACGGGCCTGCACCAGTTCACGATTGGCCAACGCAAGGGCCTCGGCGTGTTTTCGCCGGACCCGCTTTATGTTTTAGAAATCCGCCCGGAGACGGGCGATGTGGTCGTTGGCCCGGAAAGCTGCTTGTTCCGCAAGAGCGCCGTCGTCGCGGGCATGCACTGGATTCGCCCCTTTGACCCTTCCGCCAAGCTCACCGCGAAAATCCGGTACCGCGCTTCGGATAGTCCCGTAGAAGTTTCGCTGCTTGGCGGCGATCGCATTGAAGTGCGCTTCTTGCAACCCCAACGCGCCATCACACCAGGACAAGCGCTTGTGCTTTACGACGGGCAGACGGTCCTGGGCGGCGGCTGGATTGAATCGCTCTCGCTCGACCTTCCCCCCGAGCGGGCGATCCCCGCGCAGGCTAGCCTGGGAGCTTGAGCGGTGCGTATCGCGTTTAAAACTTTCGGATGCAAAGCCAATAGCCTCGATACCGACGCCCTCTTGCGTGAAGCAGCTTTGCGCGGCCATGAAGTGGTTGAAGAAGGCGCGCCGGCTGATGCTTTTGTGATTAATAGCTGCACGGTCACGCACGCAGCCGACCGCGATGCGCGCTTAAGCGCTTTGAAATTTAAGCGCCACAACCCGGAAGGCCTTGTCGGCGTCGTGGGCTGCTACGGCCAGGTGGGCAAAGAAGAACTCCTAGATGTCGAATCTGTCGACGTAGTTCTGGGCACTGCAAACAAGCACCGCGTTTTCGAACATTTTGAACAAGCGCGCACGGAACAGGCTCCCGCGCGCGACCAGGTGGAAACGACAACGGGCTACCTACCCGCAGAATTCCCGGGCTCGCGCAACGCACGTGCTTCGATCAAGATCCAAGACGGTTGCAATTTCAAATGCAGCTTCTGCATCATCCCGCAAGCGCGGGGGCGCAGCCGTAGCTTGGGCTTAGAAGCCGTGGAAGCGCAGGTAGCCTCAGCTTACGCGCAAGGTTTTCAAGAAGTCGTCCTCACAGGGATTCACTTAGCGCACTACGGTTGGGATCTGGGAACGGATCTTCTTTCGTTGCTCAAACGCCTTTTAGCGACCGAAGAAGGCCCGCGCATCCGCTTGAGCACTCTGGATCCTTTTGAAATTCCCGACGAGCTGGTGGCAATGCTCGCTCGCGAACGCCGCCTCTGCCCGCACTTCCACATCGCGCTCCAAAGCGGCAGTGATGAAGTGCTGAAAGGCATGCGCCGGATCTACAAAGCAGCGGAATTTACGGAAGTGACGCGCAAAATCCAGGCGGTAGCGCCGCACACTTTCATTGGTGTCGATGTCATCGTCGGTTTCCCCGGGGAAACCCAGGAAGAGTTTGAAAAGACGGTATCTATTCTTGAAAACACTTTCTGGTCGAAACTCCACGTCTTCCCCTTTTCCGTCCGCCGCGGCACACGCGCAGAAACTCTGCCTGGCGCCGTGCCCGATGCAGTCAAAGCCGAGCGCTCCAAGCGCCTTCGGGATCTAAGCGATCAGCGCCTCCAAGCCTTTTTGCAAGCGCAAGTCGGCACACTCCAGCAAGTCATTTTAGAAAAACCGTCTCGCACCGCTGGGTTCTGGCAAGGCCACACGGCGAACTACTGCGCGACTCTTTCCCAACCCGGAGACCATGGTGAAAAGCAAGCCGTGCTCTCCAAGGTTGTCGGCGTACAAGGCGAACGGCTGGTCACACAACCCCTTCACTAGTAAAGTGCTGGAATGATCCACTACCAGAACCTGACCCGTTCTCTCCGGCACCCGAATTACCGTCTCTTCTTTTTCGGTCAGGTAACTTCTCTAATTGGAAGCTGGTTATCGCTCGTAGCAACGAGCTGGATCGTTTACCGCATTGCGCGCGATACGGGATTGGGGAATGCCGCAGCTTCTCTCGGAACGCTCATCTTCCTGCAACAGATCCCCGTTACATTCTTGGCCCCGTTTGCGGGCATTTGGGTGGATCGCTTAGATCGCCGAAAAGTTCTCATCTGCACGCAGACGCTTTTCATGATCACCATTTTCGCTTTCGCATTCCTGGATCTGAGCGGCCACATCTCCCTGCCCTGGATCTATGCTTTGAGTTTAGTCCAAGGCACTCTTGTCGCCTGTGACTTGCCGGCGCGCCAAGCGATTGTCGTGGAGCTGATTGAGGACCGTGCCGATTTGCCCAATGCCATTGCGCTGAATTCATCGATGGTGCCGATTGCGCGCCTGATTGGCCCTTCCATCGCGGGCTTTCTGATTTACCACTTTGGGGAAGGCTATTGTTACCTGCTCGACGGTTTTAGCTACCTCGCCGTCATCATCGCCTATGTGCGCATGCGCATCAAACCGCACACGAAGCCGCCCAAACGATCGGCTAAGGCGGAGTTTTGGGAAGTCGTTAGCTACAGCTGGAAGTTCCAGCCCATCCGGGCTTCGCTGCTCATCGTCGCGATTACGAGCGGAATGTTTGTCTGCCAGAGCGTTTTTCTCCCGATTCTTGCCGATGGAGTTCTGGGCGGTGGAGAACGCGCTTTAGGGTTTCTCTGGGGTGCTTCTGGAGCCGGAGCGCTCGTCGGTGGGGCTTATTTAGCCAGCCGCACGAGCATCATTGGGATTGGCAACATCATGGTGCTCGCCCTTTGGGGCCTGGGCTGTGGGATGGTCGGCTTGGGGCTTTTCAGCTCGATGGCGCTCTGCCTTGCGAGCCTGTTTCTTATGGGCGGCGGGATCGTTTTGGTAATCTCGTCGACAAACATGGGCGTCCAGACGCTCGTCCCCGACGGCATGCGTGCCCGCTTGATGGCGCTTTTCAACGGCGCTTTCATGGGCCTGAGCCCCTTCTGGGGGATGGCCGTCGGACATGCAGGGGATTCCCTGGGCCGCGGTTGGACGCTCTGTGGTTTCGGGGCGCTTTGCTTTGTTACCGGACTCATCCTGTATCGGAAACTCGAGCACTTGCGCACGCACGCGCGGCCAGTCCTCGCTGAGAAGGGAATTATCCTCCCCTTGCCTGAAATTTAAAGCAGCCCGCACTTTCGCCCTTGATCCGCCCGCCGAACTGAGTAATTTGCCGCCCTTATGAAAAAACTTGTTCTCGCGTCAGCGCTTTTTGGATTTTCTGCTTTTGCCACTTGTGGGCGAGCGGTGGCGCCACTGCCCATCCAAAACATCCGCACGCTGGTTCGCTCTGCGGCACCTGCGAAAGCCTCAGCGGCGATCGAGTTCGTTTTATCGGCACTCACTGAGATCCAGATTCTAGCGCTGACACATTCTGGCACCGAACAAGGAAAAGCGCTCGCTGCGGCTCTTACCGGGATTGAGGAAGCTCTTTCAAACGGCACGCTCAAGGTGGAACTACTCCCCACCGCCCAGAGGCCACCCCCTATCTTTGTGGGCGAACCCGCGGACACGGACACGACTCGCGTCGTGAAAGTCCGTCAAAATATCCGCGAGTTCTTCTTGAGAAACCCCGTTTTCTGGCTCGGAGAAATCCTCCGAACCATGCAGATCGCAAGCGGCGATTTTGCGATGCGCGCTTACCATACGCGTTCGGCTTATTGGTATTTGATGCAAAAGCATTTTGTCTCCAATGACCCGCGCGTGCAGAGGGGAATTAACGCCTTGGAACATCCTATCGATTCCTCCGAATGGCGTGCCTATGCAGAAGGCCGCTCCTCCTTGGACATTAAGGAAAGTGTACGGATGGCGGACAAGCGAGAGCTCAAATTCTACGAATACCGCCTCTAGAGGTTGCCCAAGATTGCGGAGTATTTCCCGCCATCTACCGTAGACGCTTTACACTCGCAACGCGCTAGCTTAGACCTTCCTCCTACGAGGTTTTTGAATGGGAATGCGGCGCGTGTTTTTAGGGTTACTGGTCTGCCTGAGCTCGTTTGCTCAGCAGCCGCGCCAAGCTGCCAAAGACCCCGCCGTCGTCGAGTCCTTTCGCATCGAATTGCCCAACATTGAAAAAGTCACCGCGACTTTCGATGACAACCGCGATCTGTTCTTCCGGGTTTTCCTCTCTGGCGGCCGGCTTCCGCTCACTTGGCAGGGAAAAACGCTGCTCGATCCCAACTTGCGCGTCGAAGCCATCGAATGTGATGAAAATGGAAAAGCCGTGAAGGCAGATGCAAAACCCTACGCGTCCGATCGCATCGAGCTCGCAGTCCTCAATCGCCTCGAGACAAACCTCTACGCTTACGACAAAGACATTCCGAAGCAGAACCAGTTCTGTGTGCGCCTTGTACTCATCCGGCAAGGCGGCGCGCGGATCGAAGGCCCGTTGGTCAAAGCTGAAACGCTTAAATAGGCGTTCGTTTCAAAGCGGCCTCTAAAGCCAATCCACCCGTAATCATAAGTAGGATGGAAATCGCCAGCGGCCAAACATTGGCGAGGCGCTTTGAGTAAACCATTCCCCAAAAATTAGGAACGTACTGGCTTTCGGAATAGGTGAAGAGCTTCCGGCTTTCTTCTTCCATGGTCCGCGTAGCTGCCGTACGGCCACGCACCCACATCATTAAGTTATGCATGCGCAGAGGCAATTGGCCGAAAGTCGGGCTGCTCGTGAGCGTAACCCGCTGAACACTCTCCCTCGGTGCTTGGAGATATTCTAGGGAAGTCGGGGCGATCATCGACGCAAACTGAATCACCACACCAGCCGTGACCAACCCATAGGCATAGTACATCCGCCGCTGCCGCCGCAGCACGCGCCAGCCGAAGTAGAACGGAACAATCCAGAAACATAGGAGGTGGACTTGGTAACGCGCCCCCCAGGATTCGCTGCCTTCAGGGTTATTGAGAATTTTCGACGACAATAGCAAGGAGAGCACCATCGCGAGCGCGGTTCCCCAGCAGGCGAATCGATCGTGCTTTGCCCACGGAGAAAATCCCCAAAAGGTAATCGCGATAGCAGGCGAAAGAAGCAAGAGCCCCTTACCGGGGCCAAAAGCCAAGCGAGCCGCTTGAGACAGATTTAGAGGCCCCCAGAAAACGCCCATGTTCTGCAAGCGAGCCGCATCGTAACCCGTGGCGAAGGGACTACCGAAGCGCCAATAGGCAAAGAGCATGAGAAGACCAATGAAAGGCAACGCACCTACAATGGCCCACGCAGCACCTTGAGCTAAACGCTTCCAACGCCCTTTGTTCGCTTCCCGAAGTGTATCGAGGAGCAATCCGAAGATAGGCAATAATCCTAGAACACTGTTCAAACGAACCAAAAGCGCAGCTCCGCAGCAGGCTCCGACCGCGACGGCGTAACGCTTATCATCCGTATCTCGCCAGAATATTCCGGCAAGAAAAGCCGTGGCCAAGAACAGAGCCACGAGAGCTTCTTCTTGCGGTGACTGCGTCGTGTAAAACCAAACTATCGTCGAAAACCCAAAAATAAGAGTGTAGCCCAGCGACTCACTCTGGCTCGCCCCATACTGCCGGAGGATCAGGCTCAGAACGATCCACAAAAGCGTTCCGATCAGAGGTACATAGCCAAACAATATGGGTAGCGACTCGACTTCCGGGGGAAGCGTGTCGAATAGAGCGCCGATTTTCGCGCCGATGTAGTCGAACGGGATAAGAAATAGGCTCTGGCCAATGCCATACATGGAAGTGGAAACGTCTTGCTCAGGGAGGTAGACCAGCCCCTCCGAGGAGTGATCTCCCGGCAGAAAAACCGAACCTGCGCTCCAGAGCTGGCGCGTCATCGAGAGCCGCACGCTGACATCGGAGGCGAAATAGCGCCCCGGCGAAACCGCAAGAAAAAGACAGAACAACCCAGCCCCGGCAACCCACCAAAATTTCTTTCCGCGAATCTCCGTCACCCCCACCTCCCGTCGATATAAAAATACCATTCTTTTCCAGGCTTGGGGACCGCGGAGCCCATGATGCCACGAGCCATGTTTCCCGGAATCGGCGCGGCTACACTGCTGCGAACGGAGGAACAATGCGACTCACGGCAGCTTTGCTTTCAGTTTTGGCTATCTCGGCATTCGGGGCGACGCCTTGTGCGAAATTCAAAGGGTTTTATTCAGGCTCCTGTACAAATCCAAACCTGACTTACAGCGCTTATCTCCAAGTCTGGCAAATGCCGGGCGACCGGGAAACGCTAGGGGAAGAGGCGGGCGAAGGATGCAGCGCTTTGCAGTTCACGAAGTTCACAGGCGCCACCCCCCAGACAGTGTCAGTTCTCCAGCACGATTTCTATATGACCATTGAAAAGCGGGAAGAAAACACAGCTCGCACCGCGGTCGGTTACCCGAACCCTATGTCGACCGAGAAGCGCATCACACACTCTTATTGGGAGAACGGGAACCAAACCTTCGTGGCAGATACCCAAAGCACCTATACGAATGGCCCAATGAAGGGAAACTGGTCCATGGTTACGAAGTATTTTTTCAAAAAGGACCGTACTCTCAGGGTCGAAACCCGCATGGTCGGCCAGGGCTGGGATGAGGACTGCGATTATAAGATAACGCCTTGAAATTCTAGCGACCTCTACTGATATTGCACTCGCTTTGCTCTACCGTTCTGTTAGCTGTGTCGGTTTCGGAGTAGCGAGTGCGGTACGCCCTGACAGCCTTATTGGGATTGAGTCTTCCGGCCTTCGGGTACGATACGCAGGATGCTGTTCGCGCGGCGCTGGGGGAGCTCCCGAACACCGAAGCGATCGTCCAGTCTCTGTTCTCTTTTAAAAACCAGGCAGAGCTCCAGACCATTGAGCGCTTGCGGCCTGACTTCGAAAGGGCCTTTGGCGCTCTTTCTACCAAAGCGGGGCCGGCACTGGCCGAGGCGATCCTAAAGCACGTCATGCCGGAAGGTGTCGTCGACGCAATAGGGAGCCGGGCCTTCTTCTTCGACCCCCTGATCTTTTGGTTCAGCCTAAAGAGCAGCGCGCGTTTTCCGGAGGTATTGGATCGTCTTTGGGAGTGTGCCCACGCCCCTCCCAAGCGGTACTACAATCGCCAGTCGGCTCCGTTTTGGAGCAGCCTTATCCAACACGCGCACTGGCACGATGCTAAAACATTACAGCGCCTGATCCACTTCCCCGCCGAGGAAGCGCTTGCAGTGCATGAACCGATGGTTCGCACGGTAGCCGCAAAAGGCTGGCACCGCGATCCGAACTGGCGCGTTTTCGTTTCTGCGCTCGCCTTGCACGACAATGTTTCCGTACGTGGTTATTTCGCCCGCCATGTTTTGTCCGATCCTTACTGGTCCGACCCTGCCACTCCTTTGGCTGAACGGCGGTGCGCTCAAAACTGGATTGAGTCTTATCTTGCGGAAGATGACGATAGCCGTAACACCAGCCGCGCCCTACTCACGGCAGTTTTGGGCAACCCGCATTGGGGCAGCGCACCGCGCTTCCGGGTTTGGGTAGCGAAAATGATCGAGGCCGATCCCAAACTGGAAAATATGAAGATTGCGGTCGGGGAAATAATCCATGGGATGGATGGTAAACCCCACTTCGCCACGCCAGAATTTATCGAATTATTAGATCGCATCATCCTCGGAAGGACAAACTACGACGGATTGAAACACCCAGCGTGGGGCTGGGAGAAGATTCTCGCAGCGGCGCCTTGGCGCGATCTTCCCCAGGCCGCGCGGTGGCGGCAAGTACTGGGAGCCTTTGCTCTCAGCTGCGAACAACAACTGGTGCTCCAACTAGCCGAAAAACGTCGCCTGGGGATTCAGCCATGAAGCAGTGGATTGTGGTTTTCCTGCTTCTCAGCGCCGGCGCGAATGCTGCTGATTACTACAAGTCCTTAGAACTTGAGCGCGGCTGCAGCGAGACCGACATCGCCACGGCTTACCGCAAACTCGCACGCCGCTACCACCCGGATCTCAACCCAGAGAATAAGGAGGCTGCAGCAAAGTTCAAGGAAGTCCAACAAGCCTACGAGGTTCTGTCCGACGAGAAAAAGCGGCGATTGTACGACGAATTGGGCCCCAGCCAAGAAGGAATCCCAGAAGAGGATCCTTCATTCTTATTCCAAAAGGTTAGTTTCAAAACCGGCTGGAATAAACAGGGCGGGCCAGCCGTTCAACAGACGACTCTTTTGAATTTCCTCTACCAAGAGCCACACGCCTCGGCTGTCTTAAGCTGGCAACGAGATGCCACGTCCTGGGATGCGGTGAAACGCGCGATCGTAGGGTTTTTAGAAGATTCCAAGTGGGGCGTCGAATACGGCTACGAAAATCTGGTGAACCACGCACGCAGTGCTCGCGAATCTGGCCCGTTGTT
>JAIEOG010000156.1 GCA_019750655.1 bacterium | reverse complement strand
TTCTACGGCCGCCGCTAGTGAAGAGGAAGGGCCGGTTTTTGACCAGCAGGCCTATATTCTTAGAAAAGCATTTGACGCAGACCATCCGGAATTGTCGCCGCCCCTGGTGATGCCCGAACGTATTATTTCTCCGTCGGGCTATCACGTAAACCAGCTGGGGAATAATCTCGAATTGGTAACGCCTTATGGCCGCCGATTGATTTTCGGCGATTTCGGTTTTAACAATGCGCGGGAATACCGTCTGGAAATCCCGATCGAGCAGCTCTTTCCAACGGGACAGAAACCGCCTGTCGCAGAAAAGAATAAACCGGTAGAAGACGCCGCTCGCGCTGTGAAAGAAGCAGCGGAAGCCGCCAAAAACGCGGCTTCGGTTCCGCGCAATGTCGCTCAGATTCCCGAGCACACCATTGTCGAATACGACAACACCGACCGGCTCTTTCTCGAGGCCAATCGCCTTTACAACCGTGGCCGCTATTACCAAGCGACGCTGACAGTGGAAGAGATCCTCTCCAAACGCCCCGATATGGCGCGTGGTTGGGTGATGAAGGGCAGTTTGCTGTACGTTCAGGGGCAACGCGATCTCGCTAAGACCGCCTGGGAAAAGTCTCTAGAGCTGGATCCAAAAAACGCCCAAGTGAAGGCCTTCCTAGGGAGGCTCAAATGAAGCGCCTCCTCGGGATTCTCTTCGTCAGCGCAGTGGCTTTTGCAGCGCCACCGGATCCCTACCTGATTTCGAATAAGGTGCAGCAGGATCTGGACGGTGTGCTATCACGCCTGATTCCTACGACGCAGTTTTTGATTCAGGTAAATACCGATATCGAGACGCGGACAGAAAAACGCTTGGTTGAAGGCGAAACGCTGGTGGAATCTCGCCAGCCCGCGAGCTTATTGCCTGCACGCCAAGTAGAGCCTATGCCGGGCTTTGTTCCCGAAACCGAAGAAACTCCAGCTCCACCCGCTCCTCCACCGGTACGGCAGATGTACCGCATGGTCGAGCAACCAGAATTGCGCTCAGTGAAAGTAAACCTCACTTTCGACGATGCGCTAACTCCCGCTATTCAGGCGAAGGCCATGCAACTGGTCCGTGTGTATCTGCAGGCGAATTACTCCGGAAAAGCTGCCTTGCTGACGGGCACTATGCCCATGCTCAAGCCAGAGCCGCCGCGCGATCTAGCAGCCGTGCCACCTCCGCCGCCTCCCAAAGAAGAAAAGAAAGAAGAGCCCAAGCCACTTTCCGAAAGCGAAATCCTTTGGAGCTATGCACGTTGGGCGCTCATTGGGTTGGTTTTCGCAGTTCTATTGCTTGTGCTAGCGACGCGTAAGGGCGCTTCCGCATCGCCAGTAGTCGTACAAACACCGCCGGCACCGCGGCCCGAGCCGAAAGCTCAGAAAAAGCCGTCGTCTTTACGCGATGTCGAAGGTTTTGGCCCCGGTCCGCAAGCGCAGCCTGCAGCGGTTCTGAGTATTTCAGTCGCCGAGCGGCGCCGTCGCATCCTAGAACGTTTCCTTTCTCGCTCGCAGGCTTTCCGCGAGTATTTCAGCCAGCTCTCTACGGAGTCGGCGGCTGAACTTTATGGCTGTCTGCAGGGACCAGCATTCGACAAGCTTTTGCGTGGTCTAGCCCTTGCTAAACCACGGGGTGCCGAGGATGAACCGTCGAATATGGACGAAATTCTGGAGCACCACCAGATCACTTTCGACGAGTTTGTGCACGCAAAAGATTGGCAGGAGCGGCAGTTCTTTGGCTACTTGCACAGCTTGAGCAATGAACAGCTCGCGACTTTGGTAGCGAGCGAAACGCCGGAATCGGCGTGTTTGATCTTGCGCATGATGCAGCCGGCGCAATCTGCAGCGGTGTTGGACAAGCTCTCTCCTGCGAAACGCGCGGAGATCATGGGCCAAGTTGGAAATCTGCAGAATATGGCTTTCGGCGACCTGCTAAACATCGAGCGCTCCACGCGCCAGATGGTCCAGCAGATGCCCGACCGTTTCTTCGGCAAGAAGGAAGACGTCGATTTCTGGGGCACGGTGGTCAGCGAATCCGAAGACCAAGAATTGGTATTCCGCGAACTCCAAAAGCTGCGCCCCGATATCGCACCGATGCTCGGCAAGTTCCGTTTCAAGCTCGAAGAAGCCGCATCGTTGCCGGACTCCTTGTTGGAGCGCGTATTGAGCAATACGGACAACGAAGAACTCTGCTTGGCGCTCGCAACCTGCGCAGCCAATGTACGCGAAGTTTTGATGGACGCGGTTTCGCCCATGCGGCGTAAGGTTTTGGAAGGCATGTTCCCGTCGTACCGTGGGGCTGCTCGCGACAGAACGGTGCCGGCACGTACCAGCTTAACGAGAAAAATTAGAGAGGCCCTCGGATGATTACCAAACTTCTAGGCTTGGGAATGGTGGCGGCGAGCTTTGTCGTCGTTTACCTCTTCGAAGCCTCCAGCAACTCGACGGGGTTCTTACGAATCCTGCACTGGCCCGCAATGTTTTTAACCGGCGTGGGGCCTTTGGGGCTGGTCTTTATTTGTTATGACTCAGGGCTGTTGGGCCGCACGTTTGGGTTGCTGCTGGGCACATCGCCCACGACACTCTTGCGCAAACAGCGTCGGGAAATTCTACTGCTGCACAAACTGGGTCGGGATTTCTACGAGGACGGCCCAGAAGTATTTGAGCGTGTCCGCCACAAAGGGCTCACGAGCTGGGTGCAGAAAGTGATTGAGCGCTTGTCCGTGCGCATGCCGACGCGGGATATCCGCGACTTGTGCGAAATGGAGCGCGACCACCGCCGCATCCGCATGATCCAATGCTTGAATGTCATCAACATGGGCGTGCGTCTTTCGCCGTCGATGGGGATGCTCGGGACCATTCTCGGGATGGTGCGCTTGCTCTCCACGTTGGATGACCCTTCGCATATCGGCCCGCATATGAGTTTGGCGCTGCTCACGACCTTCTATGGGTTGTTCTTCTCTTTGATTGTCTGGACGCCTCTCCAGCAGAAGGTAGAGCGGCTCTTGGACATTGAGCTAGAAAGCTTCAACCAGTGCGTGACATGGCTAGAAACACTCGATGCGCGCAAGCCCATCGATTATTTCACTGAGCCGCTTGGTGTCGCAAGCCAGCGCAAAGATAGGGCAGCTTAGGCCGTGAACAAACGCCGCATCCCACGCCGCCCCCACAACGACTCGGGGGAATTCCTTTGGCTCATGAGTCTTAGCGACTTGATGATCCTACTTTTTATTTTGTTCGTGGTACTTTTTAGCTTCACCTACAAGAAGATGAAGCAGACGGACTTCCAGCGGATTGTGGCAACGTTGCGCAATGAAGAACTCCCGACAGCTCCCATCGAAGTAGTGCACCAGAAGCTGCGCGAATGGGTGAAGCAGCAGCATCTCGAAACGATTGTCTCTGTTGAAAAGGTCGACGACTCCGTTCTTCTGCAAATCAAAGACAAACTGCTCTTTGAGAGCGGTGGCTTTGAGCTGAAGCTTTCCGGTGTGACCGCCATTCGGACTTTACAGGCCACCCTCGAATCCGTTCCGGAGCCCTACCAAATCGGCGTCGAAGGGCATACCGACGATATCCCGATGCACACGAAAGACATTGAAGATAACTGGGAGCTTTCCTCCAAACGCGCTGCCGCCGTTTTCCACGCGCTGGATCTCTCTGAAAAAACTACGAAGCGCGTGGTGTTGATGGCGTACGGCGATACACGCCCGCTTGCACCCAACCGCGATGCCCAGGGCACTCCGATTCCCGAAAACCAAGGGAAGAACCGCCGCGTGACCGTGAAGGTTTTCTAGAACGTCTGGCCGAAATCCGCGAAGATCCCGATCTGATCTTTCCCCACGCCCACATCGATGCGGATCTTGCTAACCCAATCGGGAGGGAGGCCAATGCGCAACCCCGCGCCATAGGCCATTTTCGGGTTTGTGAAGGGCCCATCCGACGCATCCCCAAAGCCCAAAGAAAGTGCGCCACCGACCATCTTATAAATCGGGAAACGCAGCTCGGTTTGCTGCAGGAAGAATTTAGAGCCACGGAACCGGTTTTCCAAATAGCCGCTTAAGCGTGTCGGGCCGCCGAGCTGGTAACGGAAAGCGTACGGCGTATCTCCCAAGCTCACCCCGCCCATAATACGAAAGGCCGCGACGACATCAGGTATGAAGCCCTCGAGAATTTCTTTGTAGACGACGAAGCTACCACCCAGCTGGGTGAAGGAACCATGACCGGCCTGTGGGGGGCCATGCAGGATTTCCGAAGTGAACACAAAGCCATCGTTCGAACGGAGTTTGTCTTTGCGTGTGTCGTAAACAGACGAGAGGCCCATTGCGACCACTGTCGCATCCGGAGCAACGCGATCGAGCTGCTTTACATCCGGACCGCGTTCTTCATCGCGGGAGCGTGCATCGGCAATGACGCCTGCGGAGAAACGCTCTGAAAGGGCGACCAAAAGGCGCCCCTGCGCGGTTATGCGATTGCCCCAGATTTGGCGCGGAGTTGCGGAAGTTTCTCCCCCTTCGCCGTAGTAGTTTTCAAAGCCTTTGATAAATCCAAAATTCCAATCCGTGCGCCAGAGTCCCCCCAGGTCGAACGAAAAGCGCGCGTGGGTTTGGTAGACGCGCCGAAAGTTCAGATTGCCGTCCACCCCGAAATTCAACCCGTGCCCCTGGTAGAAGTAGGCCGCCCCCGCCACAAAACCAAAGGTCGGGTCGTAGCCGATCACGGGGGCAATGGAGTGGCCCTCGTTCTTGGGTTTGTCCCCAAAGCTGGAGGAATAGTACTCGTCCTGGTTAACGGGGGTTGCCGGAGGGGCCTCCTCAGCAGCACGGGCTGTTGCAAGCGGCATCAAAAGCGCCAGGGCGAACGTACGAAAAAGCGTGTGTTTCATGGGTTTTCTCCGTGGCGTGCCGGCCGATGGGCTTAAATGCCACAAATCGCGGTTTGGCACCAGCCTTGCTCCACTTATTCTTCAAGTGTAGTAGAAAGCCCTCGGAGGTATCTCATGCGGAAGTGGATCTTAGCTCTCCTTTTTGTCGGACTCAACCATAGTGCTCTGGGAGCCGTAGAAGAGACTACTGCGGATCAAGCAAACTCGGCTGTAGTGAAAGAAGAGGTCAAAAGTGACCCCTATAAAGGGTGGATTGGGACGCACGTAGGTCTGGGCCTTTCCAATGCTTCCGTTTCGCAACCGAGCACCCAGCGGGCAGGTTTGATGGCGGGCGCGTTTTACGAAGCGCCGTTGCTGCCGGGTTTTCTGTATTTCCAGCCGGAAGTGAACTTTACGCAAAAAGGGGCGTTCAATACTTTCTTCTCCGCGGGCGACGGAGTGCGGTTCAACTACCTTGAAGTTCCCATGCTCGCCAAAATCAAGTTCATGATCCCGCGCGTGCGCCCGTTTGCGCTGGGTGGTTTCAGCTTGGGATATATGATCGGATCGTCGTCCGCGAATGGGACAGCGCTTTCCAGCCTCAACCCCTTTGAAGCTGCGTTTGTGGTGGGTGCCGGTGTGAGCTTTGAAATGGGCGACGGTCCGGATAGCATGCAGCTGAACTTTTCGGCGCGCTATTCTCAAGGATTGACGCCGGTAGCAACGGTGGCAGGGGTAAACTGGTACTCGAACATCTTCGTGTTATTGCTCGGGGTCCAGATCTAGCTCTCCAAGAAAGAAACGCATTCAGCCCTCTGTAACGCTCCAGAGTTTTCTGCAGGCCCGTGCCTTGCGCGCGCAGGCGGCTCCACGCCACCGCGCGCCCTGCGCCCAGTGCCGCAACCCGCAGCAGCTATGTTACTGCGCGCAGCTGCCGCGTTTTGAATCCGATCCACGTTTTGTTTTTCTGATGCACCCTCGCGAGTGCAAACGCACCATCGCCACCGGGCGTATGGCGCACTTGAGCCTAAGCAATTCGTTATTACTGCGAGGTTTGGATTTTAGCGGGCAAGAAAGGCTCCAGACATTACTGGCAGATCCCGCAAACCACTGTGTCGTTCTTTCACCGGGGAAAAACGCCGTAGCGCTTCATGAGGCAAGCCCCGAAGCAAAAGCCTCGCTATTTCCTCCAGGAAAACAGGCATGGGTAATTCTGCTCGATGCGACGTGGTCGCAAGCAAGCCGTCTATGGCGCGAGAATCCAGCGCTACATAAGCTACCTCGCGTGGCTTTCGTTCCGCCGGCAGTTTCTCGTTTCACAGTCCGCAACCAACCCGCGGCTTGGTGCTACTCCACCATCGAAGCCACCCACGAAGTCCTCCGCCTATTGGGCAAAGAACCCCCTCCCGCGATGTTAGAAGCGTTAGCGTGGCTAGTCCGGCGCCAGCAGATTTACCGCCCTCAGAGTTAGCCGTTCAACGCATCCCTGGGTGCCTTTTGGGCGACTGGTTTGTGTCCGTCCCTTTGTGAGGCACTACCCCGTTCTTCTCATCGAGCTTGCGCTGGAGAGTGGGGCAGTCGACGCCGATGCTGCGGCTTCTTGGATTCCGAGGAAAGTAAGGCCTAAGCTCAGGATCCATGTGCATGAGCAGCACCCCGATCTCAAATTGAAAACCGTCACCCGTGCCTCGGGACATTGGCCCTTCAGTGATGATCTGTGGCCCGTGAAGCATGGCCCAGTTTTTTAGGATGGCTCCCTCATGAGCGAAGTTAGATCCGTTGGCTTTATCCAGCGCGACAAGCTGAGCGACTGTCTGTGGAAGGCTCATTTCCTTGGTTAGGGGAGTTCCCTTCATTGCCTTGTCTATTTTATCCAGAACTTCTTTATCCGTTACAGCGGCAGGGCATCCTCCTAGAATCGCTAAGAGCTCATATTTCGACCCCGAGTAGCTTGGGTTGTTTAATAGCTCCTCTGCAATGCGGATTTCATTCAGTGCGTACACATTCGCTGTGAAACGCACATTGGGAGAGTGCGTGCGGCGAGTGTTTGGCTCTTCGTTCATCATCTTCGTTAAACGTTCTGCGAAATCGGGTAGCTGAGAATACAAAGGGTGATCTTTTTGGATCGCTAGGAACTGCTGAGCAGCGGTAATTTCTTCGGCAAAAGGCCGAACGGGCGGGTGCCGATCACTTTTGAATTCGTCATCGATATGCCCCCAGCTTCCTCTCCACCCAAAGTACGGGGCCCAGTTCGGCCGGTGGCTTCCTACTTCGACTTTTGCCTTCCGATGGCAAACGGCGCATTCGGCAGGGTTGGCACTGGAAAGGCCTCGGTGCGGTCCGGATAAGGGCGCATGGTATAAATCAAATCGCTTAGGTTTGGCATCATAGTTGAATTGGTATGCTTGCACTTTAGAGAGATCATTGCCCTGTGCAACGATGGCGAAATCGGCAAAGTCATTAGTGGCAATGACGCGAGGAGTTTTGTCGGAGACTAAATGGCGGTCTTCGGCGAAAGACTCATACAGCGCAAGGCTATCAGTGCGAAAATCTACCGGGAGTTTCCTGAATAGGTCCGCGGCATCCTTAATGCTCGGATCTTTCAGAAGTCGCTCAAAATCTTCGAGCCGAAATGTTTTGGCATTCTTAATATCCGCCATAAAACGGCTGTAGAATGTGGGATCTTTAGTGAGCCAGTACATCGGAAGAACATTGGGCTCAGAGTTTTTCTTGCTCATGAAGTAGCGGCCACCAGCCTCTTTCAATATTTTCTGGATCTGGCGGTAGTTTTCGGCAACTAACTCTTCCTTCCGATCGTAATCTGAGAGGGCGTCTGCGAAGTATTCTCGATCGTAAGCCAGAGCTAGAGGCGAAATAGTGGAAAGGTAACTGTTTGCATAAACGGGGGCATCGATCAGCTTGGGGTGCGCGGCTACAAGAGTTTTGACCTTCTCTACCTCCCCATTTTCGATGGCGTTGCTGAACTCAATAGCCAGTTTGGTCTCATTGTCGGCTTCAGCCGGGGGCTGTTGCGCCCAGGCCTGGCCTAACACGACTGCGTAAACGATTAGAAAACCCAGAGGGAGGGGGAGCTGCATCGATAAATATTAGGTCTGCATACATTGAGAGTCCACTGCCTAAAGCTTAGACACTATGGCTAGCCGCTCCCTGCCTAGAATACAGGGAATAGACCTTGCAGTTTCCATGGCTTAAGCAGCTTTTCTCGGGGGGAATTATGAAGGGCAGCTACCGATTTCTCGCACTCGCATTAGTTCTTTCAGCGCTTACCGCAGAAGCGGGGTGGTTCCGCCGTGGCCCAGTTTTCGGGCATGGGCAGGTCTTCCGCCAGCGCTCGCCGGGCACCCAAAATGGGGGCGGTTTCTCCATTCAGCCGCAGGATTTTCAAATTACTGCGGAAGACCGCATCAAAATATCGGAAGAGCAGAAGACGGCTGCGCAAGCGGCTTTCGATAAGGCAGTTCGACGCGTCGGTGGCCAAAGCGCCAACGGCGCCGAGACAAGCCTTCTCTGCCGGCTAGCCGACAATTTTTCCAAAGCCATGCACGATGCCCGAAAAATGGGCCATTACTGGTGGGACCACCACCAAAACAAAATGAGTGCTGCAGGAGCGAGTGGCTACGCTGAGAACGTCGCCCATTTTTCGCCTTCCACGGGCAGCGTCGAGAAGGACGCCGAAAAGTGTGTGGGTCTGTGGCGCAGTAGCCCCGGCCATTGGGCAAATATGAAACCTTTCTGGGCCAATCACTGTAACGGGATGTACCGGGGCAGTAACGGCGTTTACTGCACGGCTCTGTACGCGCGCGGCATCCAAACTACCGAAGGCATGATCGATACACGCAACATCGCGAGCGAAGGCACTGCGCGGCCTGCGCTGCCCGCAGCTGAACTGGCAGCAGCCCCGCGCAAGTTTCCAATACCGCAGCTGGTTTCGACCTGGCGCTAGGCGCTAAGGCAACGAAACCCGGATACGATCGCGCCAGAGACTGCGCTCGGGCACTTCAATGCCCGGCATCGCTTGCGTGCGGTGGTAGAGCTCTACTTCGAATTCGAAATACTTCTCCCACTCCGCACCGCGGAAGTCCGCAAGCGTGTCTGGTAACGTGCGCGGCAAAGTCACCATATGGATGAATCTTAGAACGCGCACGGGGCTTACGGCTTCTTGGTTGCGCCGAGAAGACGCCGGCTGGGTTTGCAGGTTCGCTTCCGGTGCCTCGACCATGAGCTGCCACACACTTGCTTGCTTCGCAGCCGCGGGTACGAAAGACAGCAAGTTCCCAACAGGCGTACCATCCAAATGAATGCCCTGGAAATCGCCGAAGAGCGTTTCATCCGTAGATCCAAAGCCCTTAGAGAACGCTACGGAAGACGTCGACTCTTGCACGTGTGTGCCATCGGGTTTGAATTCCGTCAGCAAACCTTGGAATAGATCGCTATTCGCCGGCAAGATGCGCACTTCTTCGAGTCTCGCAGGCGCCGTGATCGTGCTAGGGCCTTGGATGAGCCGGCGCAGGCGCCAATGCGGGTTCTGGGTGTTGATCCGGAAAACGCCATCAGGCGTTGTGCCATCGGCCGCTTCGGCGCGGGAGTCGAATGGAATCTCTAGTGTTTGATCAATGGCCGTCTGGATCGCTTTGTCGTTTCCAGTCCAAGCCTTTTGTGTCCACTGGCTCTGGACCGCGTAGCGGTCGACTCGCACAGTGCCTTGCACAGCGCCCTGGCAAGCGAGCGGGCCACGGCGGAATAGAGAAACTAGCGTGACTGCTTTGCCCGCTGAGATCCGCAACGGATTTGCACTCAATTCCACCGGGCGATACGAATTCACAAATTGGAAAACGTGCGGGTAGAAAGGCTGGGTGTCGACGGCAATCATCAGCGACTCAGGTTTAGATTCTTTGGTTGTAAACCGTTCTCCCTGGCATTGCGTTTGCGCCGAAATGTAAAGGACATCCCCCGGACGGCTCTCAATCGCGAGCGTCTGGATTTGATCTGTGTACAGGGGCTGAATCTCAAAAGTACGCGAGTTTACGACACGCGCGCCCTTTGTAATCGTCACCGGCAACACAAAGTCGGCGGGTCGGCCTTCGAGTCCCGAACGCGCAGCTCTCACCAAGGCGATATGATCACCCGCGGGGAGGCGTTCCCAGGTCTCCGGGTCTAATTCGAAATAGAGCCGCAACGCTTGGTGCTCGCCTTCCAAAGGCGCATCGAGTTCCAGCTCGTTGGTAAGCGAGGATTTCGCGGGGTCGTAGAGTTTCAACCACTCAATGCCGGTGCCCGCCGAAGCACCTGCGTAACTGATGGTGAAACGCAAGGGAATGGGAGCTTTCGAACTGCCTTGGATTTCCGAACGGCGGATACGCACCGACACGTAGCGATCATTAGGCAGGCCATAATAGAAAAGCGGTTTGGGAGTTCCATCGGCTTGAGGCGGCACTCCGAGCCGCAGCGGCGTCAAACTAAACTCGCCTTGAGCGGGTTGCTGCTTTTTGAAAAGCTCCCAGGCCGCCAGGAGATTCGTAAACCCGAAGCCTTCACGGACATGCTGTGGGCCGGGGTCTTGGCTGGTCGCCTGGAGTAGCACACGCGTTTGATCGAGGCCTAGTTCTACGCCCCGGGCCCGCGCTGCTTGTTTCAGAAGGGCCACGATCCCCGCTGTCGCCGGAGTGGCACCCGAGGTGCCGCCGAAGCGGGTCATGCGTTCGCTATAGGCGGTGTAGCCGTACGCCGGAGTAATGATGTCGGGTTTGAGCAAGCCATTGAGAGCAAAACCTCGGCCGCTATAAAAAGTTGTTTCTACCGAATCGTCGTTCGCGAGCGTACTAGAGACAGCCCCCGTTCCTACTCCACTTAGGTCGGACCCAAGCTGCAGGCGCGCCCGTGAGTGCGCGGCTCCAATGCCCAATACGCAGGGGCTCTGCGCTAAGCTTTGGATCGTATTCGGAAGGGGCGCGTAATTGTGCGCTGCCACAACGGGAACAACCGCCGTGCGCGAAGTGATTCGGCAGAGCAGGGTCGAAAGCAACCCTTCGCCGTCGCGGTGGCCAGGTGTGAAAATATCCAGGTCGAGGACATCAGCACCCTGTTTTACCGATTCCAAGATCGTGCGTGCTAGCGGAATCCACGTTTGGCCGTAATCTCCACCTTTCATCGTCCAAGTCTGCGCACCGATAAACTGCACACTCGGCGCAACGCCTTGGAGGCGCTCCTTCGTACCGGTCATCGCGTAATCGCCGCCCACCATATGGAGGTTTGCGATGCCGTGATCTGCCCCGTCCGTAGGGGAGCCGAAGAGCGCAATCTGGGGTTCGCCTTTCGCATCGGCGCGGAACTTAAAGGCGCCTGCAGAGGGGGCGGAAAACTGCGCGCTACGCACATATTCTTTACCTGTGTGCAGATTGAGCAGACGGATTTGGCCCTTCTGCGGAACTGCGCCGTAATCGACGATGGGTTGGCTGAAGGTGTCCTTCGCGCGGGTGCGGATACGCGCTTCCCATTTGCCGGCTTTGGTTTGGTAGACCGCGACGGGGAGCTTGTCCGTGCCTTTGCCCGAGCCGTTTAGGTCGTAGCCTTCTTTCGCGTCCGCGTTGTAGCCAATCTGCTTTTCTTGCAGCGAAGCAAAGCGCAGGGTCTTGTTGTCTTTGAGATCCGCAAGTTCCTTGGGGAGTTCCTTCAAGCTTTCGGCTTTGAGGAAATCTTCGAGCTTGGTGTCGGCGTTAATCCAAAGCCGTTCATCCCCAATCACAAAGTCTCTCAAGCGGCCGCCGTAAACATCCGTACGGCTCAAGTCGATACCGCCATCAAAGATGGAAACTAAAATTCCTTGGCCCGCGATGTCGTCGACTGTCTTGCCGAGATCTTTGGCCGCTTGCTCGCGAAACTCACGGACCTTAGCGCCATAACCCGCAGAGTGCACAGGGCCGGTGAAAGAGGAGTTGGCGGCAGGGGCTAGTGCCGAAGCAAAGCTTTTACCTTTTTCATCGGTTTCCTTTTCTTCTTCGGCGGTGGTGATGGTTTCTAGCTCGAGCTTCAACATCGAGGGCGTGTCGAGACCGAGGTCCCCGCGCGTTTCAATGAGTTTCTCTAGGACGGACCATTCGACTTGCGCGTCGACATAGCCAAAGCGGGTGTCTTCATAACCGAGGGTGGCTTTGTTTTTTTCGAGCCAAGCCAAGACG
>JAIEOG010000398.1 GCA_019750655.1 bacterium | reverse complement strand
GCTCGATAGTTTCGAAGAGCGCGCTAAAACTTTGCATTGAGGAAATCTATGCCTGACGAAAAAGAAAAGCCCGAAGGCGAAAAACCCTGGTGGGCGGAAGCGGTTAAAGACCTGACTTCTGCAGGGTTGGCCACGTACTTTATGACGGAAGAATCCGTCCGCAACTACTTGCGCGAGAGAAAACTCCCCAAAGAAGCCGTCGGCCTATTTCTCGATGGCATGAACCGCCGCAAAGACGATTTGTATAAAGTAGTAGGCAACGAGATTGGCGCCTTTTTATCAAAGCTCACGGATAGCCATTCCGTGAAAGTGGAAGCCAAGATCTCGTTCGAACCTAAAAAAGGCGCCAAAAAGGAGAGCAAATGAAACCCATTCAGACAGACAAGGCGCCACAAGCGATCGGGCCTTATTCTCAAGGCATTCGTGTTGGCGATTTGATTTTCTTCTCTGGCCAAGTGCCTTTGGACCCGAAATCGGGCGTGATCGTAGGAACGGATATTCAAGCGCAGACGCGTAAGGTCATGGAAAACATCCAAGGGCTTTTGCAATCCCAAGGGCTCGATTTCACGCGTGTAGTTAAGTCGACTGTGTTCCTGACGAATATGGGCGACTTCGCGGCCTTCAATGAAATCTATGCATCGTTTCTAAAAGCGCCTTACCCGGCTCGCTCGACGGTGCAAGTTTCGGCGCTACCCAAAGGTGCGCTGGTGGAGATTGAGTGCGTCGTCTTGGCTGGCTGATAGCGCTCGCGCTCAACGTTTCTGGCGGGTGGGCGGCAAAGCCCACCGCGACGGTCGTTGGCGATCGCATTTTGGTGGACGGTATGGCGGCCAAAATCGATGGCCAAACGATCACCGTTTCAGATGCGCGTTTTTTCCTAGCGTTGAAGCGTTACCGCGACAAACAGGAGCCCCTGGCCAAAGAAGCCTCGGGAGAGCTGAAGTCTGCACTGCAGAGGCTGCTTCTTGAGGAGATGGTCTACGCAGAACTTAAAGCGCTGAAATTTGATGGGGGGCCTCGCTCGGCGGCTGAGAAGGAAGTTGCCGATCGCAAGAAGGCGCCCCGTTCGAAAGCCTGGAACCAGATCCTTTCCACCTATGGTAAGACCGATCCCGCAGCGGTAGAAAGCATATGGAAGAGTCTGCAAGTCGAGAGATTCCTACAACGTCGGGTGGAGACCATGACGCCCTTCGTGACGCCTTCCGAGGTGGACGCCTACCTGCGCCAGAAAGCGCCTCCGGATCGCCAGCCGGACGAGAAGGAACTCGTGAAGATGCGGCCCGCGGCTTCCCAGGAATTGCGCAAGGAACGTATGCGCAAAGAGCTGGAGGAGTGGGTGCTGCTCCTCAAACGAAAGTACTCAGTGACGAATTATCTCGAAGGATGAACTCGGAGGCTCTGTACGCCATTGAGCCTGTCCGCATTCTGCACGTCGATGCGATCCGAGAAATTGCAGCTCAGAGTTTTCCACTCCTCTGGTCCGAAAAAGAGTTCGCGTACTTTCTCTGCCACGAACACCGCTTAGCCCTTGGGTATTTCACGCCCTCTGCGACTGGCCCGCGCTTGCGGGGCTATTTCCTGGCACTCTTAGTACAGGGCGATCTCGATATTATTTCCATAGCAACAGCGCCAAGCGATCGCCGCCTGGGCATCGGATCCACGCTTTTGCAAGCGGCGCTGAAAAGCCCTGGAGTCGACCGCGCATTTTTGGAAGTGGAAGTAGATAACACGGCTGCGATTGGGCTCTACGCTTCAAACGGGTTTGAGCGCCTCGGCCGACGGCCCGCATACTATGGTCCGGGGCGTGATGCGTTTTTGATGCGTTGGGGCCGCGAGCTGTCCCGTTAGATCTTTCGGATCCAAGAACGGATACGCGGATCGGCTTTGCCATTGCGGCGGTAGGAAGGCAGCAGCGGTTCGGAGCAAAAGGTGCACTTCACGTGTTTGTCGACGATAAGCGCCACGCCAGCGAGTTCGATCTCTACCGCATAACGGGTTAAGTCAAAATACAGGCTGCCTGCACGCTCCTGGAGAAAACGCTCAACGGGTTTGCCGGCCTCTTGGAATGCGCGCACAAAATCTTCGCGAACTTGGAAACAGCAAACACCGAGGCTTGGGCCCAAGATCGCTGTCGTTTCCGAAGTGTTTTCTGGCCAGCTCTCGAGCGTAGCGCGGATGATGCCGGCAAGGGCCCCGCGCCAGCCTGCGTGGATAGCGGCGATCGCAGAATCGGGACGCGGGCCATAGAGCAGCACGGGTAAGCAATCTGCCGTGAAGGCAAATACCTCCTGGCCGTTCCGGCGGGTAAATCCTGCGTCAGCCTTCGGAAGTCCGGTAGCAGGGGTGTCTAAGTCGATTACTTCGCGGCCATGGACTTGTTCAAAATACGGCGCCGTCTGGCCCTTCGGCTCAATCGAAAAACCATACTGGATCCAAGAAGGGGTCATGTGTCGTGTTTCCGCAGGCAGTCTAACATGGTTTCAAAGACCGCGGGCCTCGGGGCCTGAAGGTCGAGTTTCTGGCCGGTCTCCGGATGCGTAAATTGCAGACGTGCAGCGTGGAGCAATGTCGCATCCAGCGCTTCAACGGCTTCTGCGACGGATTGGGAGAGCTGACGCTTGCGCTGTGCCGTCATTCCGCTGCCGTAAACTGGGTCGCCCACGATGGGGTTGCCCCCCTCCGCCAAATGCACACGCAGCTGGTGTGTGCGGCCTGTGAGCGGAAAAAGCCGGACATGCGTAAAGTGTGTGAACGCCTGGGCGCTCTCCCAGTCGGTGAGTGCGGGGCGAGATTTCGCTGTGCGCGAACTCATTTTCCGTCGATTCTTACGATCGCGCCCAATGGCGGAATCGAATCGCCCGCTTCTTCCCATCTTTCCCCAGGCGATTGCTTCGTAGGTTTTTACGATTTCTCGGGATTTGAACAGTGCCGAGAGTTTTTCTGCGGTTTCGCGCTTTTTGCCGACGAGAAGCACCCCGCTTGTGCCCTTATCTAAGCGGTGCACGATCCCAGGGCGATCGGTGTCTTCAAAATCATTTTCACCCTCGCTTTCGAAATGCGAGAGGAGGTGGTGGACGAGTGTCGCGCCCGTGTGGGAAGGCGCCGGGTGGACGACGAGCCCTTGCGGTTTGTTGAGTACGAGAAGGTATTCGTCTTCCCACAGGATTTCTAAATCGGCCCGAATGGGGGTGGCCGCTCCTGGGGCTTCGGGTTTCGCCCACTGAGCCGTTATGGTGTCGCCAGCGCGGACCGCTTGCCCGGCCTTGCGCGGGACATCGCCATTCAGACGCACACCACCCGCTTCGATTTGGCTTTGGATAAAAGCACGGCTGAGCCCGGTTTGATCGGCTAGCCAGGCGTCCAGACGGCGGCTGGACGCGTCCCCGAGCTGCTCGGGTAGTACGCGGATTTCAACGGTTTCGGCCATGCCGCTTTATGGCTGATGCGGCGGAAAATAGCTAGGCCGCGCCCTTTTTTAGCGAGTCGATTCGAGCGAGGTAGGTCTGGATCGTGGCCGTTGCATCCATATGGTACTGGCGGGCGAGGTTGCGCAGAAAGCCCTGGAGGTAGACACGGGCGGGAAGCGTGGAGAGGTTTTCCGTTTCAATCGCGGCGATGGTGCGCGCGGGGATCTTTGTCAGCTGGGCGACATCTTCAATCGTCATGCCTTGGCGTTCACGTGCTTGGGCCATCCAGGCGCCCGTGACGCCTTCGGGGGGCATTGGGGGTGTCGAGGGGGCAGCGGGAAATGCTGTCGGGGTGACGGAGTAAGGGGGTTGCGGGAAAAAAGCCGGAGCGGGAAAAGGCTGAGTGCTGGGGAGAGGCTGAGGCGAAGGCGCGGCCGCTGGTGCTGCTGGAGTCGGCACTAGGCGTACTACTGGAGCGAGAGGGGCGCTCGGAGCTGTTGCCGGCGCAGACGCGGGAGCCGAGGGGACGGTCCCTTGCTGGAGTCTGCGATCGTACTCTCGGCGTCGGTCGATGTTGGACAATGTGAAATAGGCTTCTTCGAGTTTCTTGAGCTCCGTCTGGGCATCTTCGGCGGAGAAAAGAGAGTAGACGGCAATAGAGTCTGGCGAGAAAGCGTTGCGAGCGGCATGGTAGGCGGTCACAATTTCGGCAACGGTAGCGCGCGGGCTGACTTTCAAAAGCTCGTAGTAGTTCTCGCTCATCGCTTTTCTCCAGCGGGCTTGAGCAGATTGCGCAAGATGCTTTCAAGGTGTGTGACGGCGATGCTGTGAGGCGCATCGATGAGAAACGGCATTCGGCGGCGGACGGACTGCCAGACGGCAGTGTCGTAAGGCAAGTAGCCCATGTAGTCCACGCGCATTCCGAAGTAGCGTTCGCAGACAAGCTGGATGGACTTGCCGATATCGGACTCCGATTTCGCGCGGACCTGATTCACGATGAGGCTTAGCGAAAAATCTGCCATGAGTTTTTCGAGCGCCACGCCGTGATCCGGAGATAGACGGCGCATCTCTTGGAGCAGGTCGCGGGGGCTCTTGATGCCGTAGGCATTCTTTAGGTCCATCGCCTGTTCGATCAGGTGGCGGGCTTCGGGGGAAGGTGTGGCGGCGCGGAGCATGCGGTAGAAGGCGAGTTTGATAAAGCGATAGGCATTTTCAATGCTCGTCGGCTCGGGTGTGACGAGAATGATTTTGCGTTCGGCTGCGAGAAAAAAGTCTAAGGTGCTGGAGCTCGTGCCGGCGCCTAGGTCGAGCAAAACGAAATCGGCATCTATCGCATCAATCTGGCGTATGAGGCGCGTGCGCTGGGCGTGGTGGAGACTAGTGATGCCAATGGGGTCAAAGGCACCGGAGATGATCTGGAGGCCACGGATGCTCGTGGGTTGCAGCAGATCGGCGATGCGATCCGTCTTTCCCAGAACGAGATCGCTCAATGTTTTCGTCGGGGCTTCTACGCCCAGACTCGTGTGCAGGTTGGAGCCGCCTAGATCGAGATCGACGACAACGACGCGTTTGTTAATCCAAGAAAGATAGACCGCCATGTTGGAGGTCAGGAGTGTCTTGCCAATGCCGCCCTTGCCGCCGCCAATCGCCCAAACGGTTTTGGCCGTTGGAAGCGGACCAATCCCTCGAGAGGGGATATTGACCGCACGCGGATCAAACGACGCGCCGGGCTGTTTGAGGCGGTTAAACGTCACGGTAGTCCTAGAGGGGAGAGAAGTCCCAGAATATGGGGCTCTCCCTATTATCGTCGAAAGACGCTCTTAGGAAACGGTGCGGCGCATAATGAGGCTCCGAGCTGCTTAGTAGCGGTAATGCTCGGGTTTGAACGGGCCGCTTTGGCTCAGGCCCAAGTACTTCGACTGTTTGTCGGAGAGCTTCGTTAGGTTCACGCCGATTTTGCCCAAGTGTAAGGCTGCGACTTTTTCGTCGAGCTCTTTCGGTAAGCGGTAGACCTTGTTTTCGGAGTACTTCGCCGTGTTCTTGTAGAGCTCCATCTGCGCAATGACTTGGTTGCTGAAGGAGTTGCTCATCACGAAGCTCGGGTGGCCTGTGGCGCAACCGAGGTTCACTAGCCGGCCTTTGGCCAGCACGATGACCTTGTGCCCATTTTTCAGGGTGTGGATATCAACCTGTGGCTTGATCTCTTCCATTTTGGAATTGGCGTTTAGCCAAGCCATGTCGATTTCGATATCAAAGTGGCCGATGTTGCAGACAATCGCGCCGCTTTTCATCACATTGAAGTGTTTTTCAGTGACGATATCGCAGCAGCCCGTTGTGGTGACGAAAATGTCCGCCAGCGGTGCGGCCTGTTCCATGGTGACGACTTCAAAGCCTTCCATCGCGGCTTGGAGCGCACAAATGGGATCGATTTCGGTGACGAGAACGCGAGAGCCGTAGCTGCGCATGGAATCCGCACAGCCTTTGCCCACATCGCCATAACCGGCAATGACGACGACTTTGCCCGCGAGCATGACGTCGGTGGCGCGTTTGATGCCGTCTGCCAAGCTTTCGCGGCAACCATAGAGGTTATCGAACTTCGATTTGGTGACGGAGTCGTTGATATTGATGGCAGGCACTTTGAGTTTGCCGGCTTTTTGCAATTTTTCGAGGTTGTGCACGCCCGTGGTGGTTTCTTCAGAAAGGCCGATGATCTTTTTCATCGCATCGGCAAAACGGTCTTCGTGCATCATGTTGGTAAGATCGCCGCCATCATCCAGAATAAGGTTGTAGCCTTCTTCGCCCCAACCGAGGATGGACTGTTCGATGCACCAGTTAAATTCTTCTTCAGTTTCGCCTTTCCAAGCGAAAACCGGAGTGCCAGCGGCGGCAACCGCCACGGCAGCGTGGTCTTGCGTCGAGAAAATATTGCAAGAGGACCAGCGGACCTTCGCACCCAAGTGCGTGAGCGTTTCGATCAGGACTGCAGTCTGAATCGTCATGTGCAGGCAGCCGGTGATGCGAGCGCCTTTGAGTGGCTGCGTTTTGCCGAATTCTTCGCGCAGGGCCATCAACCCAGGCATTTCTGTTTCCGCGATTTCGATTTCCTTACGGCCCCACTCGGCCAGGCGTTTGAAGACTTCGGCGTCTTGCATCGCTTCTTTGCAAACGCGGTAATCAGGTTGCGCGGCAGCAGTCATGGTATGGGCTTTCATTGTCTGGCTTTTCGTTGTGGGGGTTTGGTCTAACATAGCCCTCTAGCTAAGCAGAACAGGTGCGAAAAAGAAAGCTTTTCCCCTGCTTTAACGCGCAGGGTCGTGGGCCTAGTGCTTGTTTTGGCCGGGGGCGACCCCTATCCTATTAGTATGTCCAAACAGAGTGAAGCGAGTGCCCGTCTGCGGGGGTTTATTTCCCCCGCATTGGCTCAAACTGGTATCAAACTCAAAGCCGAAAAACTCGACGCCATTACCGATTTGGTAGGCGCCTCGATGGCCGGGGCCGGGCGGTACTTTCACAATCCCGAACATGTCATCCATGTAGGCAGCGGGGGCGACGGCATCAGCGTCATCGCTGCTTTTTTCCATGACCTGGTTTACCTACAAGTGGACCAAGGCATGGGGCTAAACGTCGCGCGCCACATTGGGCCTTTTCTCGAAGAAAAAGAAGGCGCGTTGAAATTGCGGGCAGATTTGGACTTGGCGGGCGACCCGGTGGCGCGCGCGGTCTTGGGAATCTTTGGGTTCCACCCGGGAGATCCTCTGCCGCCCTTGGGGGGCCAGAACGAATTTCTTTCAGCGCTTACGGCTGCGTCTTTGCTCGGGCCCCACGCGACGCTCGCGCAGATTGTGCAGATTGCGGCTTGTATTGAAGCGACGATCCCCTTCCGCGCGCCCTCCCGAGGGGAATCAGCAGCACAGCGGCTCTTTGGCCGGCTGAGCAAATTGAATAAGGAATTGAAACTGGGGCTAGACGACGCGCAATTAAAGGGCGCCGTTCGCCGCGCTGTGAAAATGGCGAACCAAGACGTTTCGGATTTTGGGGGAGAAAGCACGGCACATTTTCTCAAAAACACTTGGGAACTCGTGCCCGAAATCAACCCGATGTTGCGCGACCGCGGAAACTATTCCGTAGATGGCTATCGCCGTGCTTTGCAGCGGATGGAGGCCTTCTTTTCCAATCTCGATCCGATGTGCATCTTCCAAAATTTCGATGGCGAACCCGGGGCCGGGGTCCTTGAGAAACTCTCTGCAAACGCAAAAGCTCGAGTGCAGGAAGCGCGCGTTTATTTCCAAATGAAGCTCACGAGCCTTGCCATGCTGGAAGCTTTGTCAGGAAGCCTCGGGGAAGGGCTTGCACTGCCTTTGCTAATGGGTGAGCTGGCGAATCTGGGAACTTTGGACAGTGGCGTGGAAGCGCTCTTGCCAGCGCAGTCGCAGAGCCGTCCGACGGACGATCAAGAAACGGCACTGCTTCTACTCCTTGAAAGCGATACGCATGAGGAGCACGGTGGGTTAAAAAGCTCGCCGCTAACGGCGTTCCTACTGCGGTCGATTGGGTGGGCGGAGCTTTCACGGCTATGGCCGCTGACGGAAAAATTTTTCGAGCAAAAAGCCAGTGCACGTGAGTTGTTGGAATCGTTCCCGCCGCACGCGGTAAAGCAGGTGGGAAAAACCATTTCTTCGCTCTTAGAGAACCGGGCAGGAAAAGTAGGGCGCTTCGTCGGCTCGATTACAGGCTAATCCTGATCCTCGCCGACCATCGGCAGAACCTTCGGATCAAACTTTCCACGCATTTCTTGCATCCGAGCCACGGCTTGTTTGCCCGTCATCGCCGCAGGGTAGAACGGGCGATAGCTCGTCATAGCATCGTAGACATCCGCAATGGAACAAATACGCGCATAGAGGTGGATCTGTTCTCCTTCGCCGCGCGATTCCGTACCTTGGCCGTCATAGCGGTCGTGGTGCTGCATTGCCGTGAGTACGACTTCCTTCGGGGCTCCCAGCGATTGCAAAAGAGTGGCACCGTGGAGGATGTGGGAGTCCACGGTGTGTTTTTCCGTGGGCGTGAGTTCTCCGGACTTAAACAAGAGTTCGGGCGGCACCATGATGTTTCCTACATTGTGCACGAGTGCCGCGAGCGCGAGGACCTTCGCAGCGTCTAAGGGCAAATCTTGTTTTTTGGCGATGGCGATCGCGTAAATGGCCACGTTGACGACGTGGTTTGTGTAATAAAGTGCTGGTTCTTGGTAGCGCCGCAAGAGCCGGGTCGAAAGAGTTGGGTCTTGGTACAAGACCGTCGCTAAACCATCGGCGAGGGATTGGACTTTTGCAAACACTTCGGGTGAGAGGGTCTTGCTCTGCTCAACTTGTTGCGCATGCGCGACCAAGAGCCCGCGGATCCTCAGTCCCCGTTCGAGGGTGTTTTCCTCAGTAGAGAGGCTTTGGCTTGCGATCAATACACTTTCTAAAGAGTGCAGCAATTTGTTCCAGTCACTCAGCGTTACGAAGATCAAGCCATTGCTTGGTTTCACCAAGCTTTCGGCGCGGCTGCGCGTGAGCACTTGGCCGCTTTGGCGGAACAAAACATACCGATCGGCGATGCGTACGAAAAGCGAGCAGGGAAGTGCGAGGTCGGTTGGGATCATCTCCAGGGGAATGCAGAGGTAGGTCGTGCCCTCTTTGACGTCCGTGCCGCGGTTAGACACGGGAATAGGGCCTTTTTCCAAAGGCGCCGCACTTGGAGACGACTGCCAGATGCCGAAACGGTTGTACACTTTTGGAGGCTCCCGGGGTTCGGAGACTGCGCAATACGAGGTATACTTCCATTGTGACCCAAAGCCACGGCGGCCACAACTCCCGCCGTGGCGCACCGCGCCAGAAAGGACCAAAATGGTTTACAAGACCGTGTTGGCTGTTTGGGGAGTAATGGGGTTATCGGCTTTCGCTCTGCCGCCCGCCAAAATGCACTGTGTGATGTTTGGCTCGGAAGTGGAGCTTCAAACCATGGCAGGAGATCGCCTCGGCGATCCGCTCACTTCCTCCGAGTGCGGGCAAGCGCGGAAGAATGCGGGACCCGCTTTCGCGTGTGCGAAGTTTGGAACGCAATGGTTTCTGACGCGCGTGGAAACGGGACAGAAGTTTGGGCCTTCCTTGCCGCTCTCCGATTGCACTCAAATCGCGGCGAGCAGCGGTCCGGAACTTTATTGCTCGCAAAAAGCCGGCGGCGGTAGTCGGCCATGGTACCCGACTCACTGGCGCACGCAGGTCGCATTCGGGCGATTCGGCACGAGCCTCGCCGATTGCCTAGTGCTGACGAAGTATTCCGTGCCGGGTTTGGTGTGCACCAATACGGGTACTTATAATTTTGCCGGCCGCAAACCCACGCGCGTGGATGAGCGAAGTTATTCCGATTCAAATCTCATGGGTGCGAGTGGCCAGCAAGAACCCTGCACCCGCGCCACCGCGGAATCTCGCGGGGGTTACGTTTGCGTCTGTAACGGGGATTTTTGCGGGAACACCGATTGGATAAAGCACGACGTCGCTCGGAATCAGTCGATGGGGCCGAATACGACGATTGCCTCTTGTATTGCATCTCAGTGACGGCATAGAAAGGCAGACTGTGAAAGCAGCCTCCGTAGAACTCACCCAAGTGCGCAAGCAATATGGCGCACGGATGGTTTTCAATAACCTCTCTCTTAAAATCTCCGCTGGGAGTTTCACCTCTATTGTAGGTTCTTCGGGCGGTGGCAAAAGTACTTTACTGCGGATTTTGGCGGGCGTGAGCCGTCCCGATTCGGGCCAAGTGGTGCGGTCTGAGGGCGCGCGTATCGGGTTTGTCTTTCAAGAACCTCAGCTCCTGCCCTGGCGGACCGTCTTGCAAAACGCCTCTTTGCCTGGAGAGCTTCTGAGGGAATCCGAAACGACCGATCGGGCTAGAGCTGCGCTGAACCTTGTCGGATTGGGAGATGCGCTCGGTCTATACCCGCGGCAGCTTTCGGGCGGAATGAAGATGCGGGTTTCGCTGGCGCGCGCACTGGCGTTGAAGCCTTCTTTACTGGTTCTCGACGAGCCCTTCGCTGCGCTGGATGAGTTGACGCGGTTTCGGCTCGAGGAAGAGCTGCATGCTGTCTGGGAACGAGAAAAGATGACGATCGTCTTGGTGACACATTCCTTCACAGAAGCGGTTTTTCTTTCGAATGAAGTGCTTTTTCTTTCGAGCACTGGGCAAGGCTTGGTGGATTCTTTAGAGACACCGCTCGGAGAGAAACGCACTCGCGCACTATGGTCTGAGCCGCGCTTTTCGGCGCTGGTGACTACCTGCCGCGATAAGTTTGAAAAAATGGAGGCCAGCGGTGCGCGCTAAACTCCCTCCTTTGCTTCTTTTCACCGCGATCGTAGCTGCCTGGCAGGGGATCTGTTGGGCTGGTTGGGTGAGCCCCTTTCTGATGCCTTCACCGGACGAAGTGTTGCAGGTGCTCTGGCAGGACCATGAAGAACTGGCTTATGCCGCTTTGCTGACCGGAGTGGGTTCTGTGGGTGGGTTTTTGCTGAGTGTGATTTCCGGAATTGGGCTCGCGCTTGCCCTAAGTGGGTCGGATTGGGCGTATCGGGCGGTGTATCCTTATGCCGTCTTGTTCCAGACAGTGCCGATCATCGCGGTCGCCCCGCTTTTAGTGATTTGGCTGGGCTATGGCCTACCGACGGTCATTGCGTCCGCGTTCTTAGCGAGCGTATTTCCGGTGATTATGGCTTCTCTGACGGGAATAGCGTCAGCAAGCCCAGAACTGCGGGATCTCTTCCGGCTCTACCGTGCCAGCCGACGGGATACCTTACTAAAACTCATACTGCCGATGGCACTGCCAAGTCTTCTGACCGGGTTGCGGTTTGCCGCTGGGCTCGCCGTCATTGGTACCATCGTCGGGGAATTTGTGGGCGGGGGTGGTTTGGGGAATGTTATCGATATCGCCCGCACATTGCAGAGAGTGGATAAAGTTTTTGCGGCTGTTTTTCTGGCCTCTTTGCTAGGCGCGCTAGCCATTGCGCTGATCGACATGGTAAGCCGTTGGTCACTCAAAGCTTGGGAGCCCTGATGGCCAAATTTCTCTGCTTGTTGTTCCTGCCGGCGTTAGCACAAGCCGCAGATGTTACGCTTTTACTGAACTGGAAGCCCGAAGCTGAATTTGGCGGATTCTACGCGGCAGAACTCAGTGGCGCCTTTGCGAAAGAGGGCCTTAAAGTCACCATCCAACCAGGGGGCGTCGGAACGCCCGCGAGCCAGATGGTTGCGGCAGGAAAAGCGGATTTCGGCGTGTCCTCAGCGGACGCGATCATTATTTCGCAGGACCGCGGCACCGACAATGTTGCGCTCTTTGCGGTTTACCAGACGTACCCTCAAGGGTTCCTCGCAAGAGTGGAACGCGGCTCCAAAACTATGCAGGAAGTTCTGTCGACGGGGATCTTAGCCGTCGAGGCGGGCCACCCTTTTTTTCAATTTCTGAAAAAGAAGTTCGGCGTGAAGGCCCAGGTCGTTCCTTATCTAGGCGGGATCTCCCAGATTAGCCAAAACCCGAAAGTCGCACAGCAGTGCTTCATTGCTTCCGAACCGATTTTGCTCGAAGAAAAAGGCATGAAAGGAAAGACCTTCTTGG
>JAIEOG010000359.1 GCA_019750655.1 bacterium | reverse complement strand
GCTGCTGGACAACCGCTTGCAGCATTGGCTTTATCGGGAAGCGCGCTTGGCCGTCTTGGTGCCGCAGGACCATGAAGTTTGCGATGATGAAACCGCATCCAATCATGATTGCGGCTAGCAAGAGCACGCCGATTAGCTTGCCGAGGTTGCGGATTTTCTTGTACTGAGCGAGCCAACCATCGGAAAAATCGACTTCTTGGACGCCAGCCATCGCGAGAATAGATTTTTGGACCATCTCGACGACCTGCGGTTTCGCTGCGGCATCGAGTTCAATTTCCAAAACATCGGGAAAGACTTCGCTGCCAGGCAGTTTCTTGTGAGCGGCTTCACCGAGGAAGCCCTGGATTTCGCTCACGACAGAGTCGCGGTCCTTGAAAACGACTTGGCGCACTTGTTCGAGAGAAAACACCTTGTCGCGCAGTTCGCGGATCTGATCTTGGTCAAGACCCTCACGCAGATAAACGGTACCGGTCATACGTGGGTTGGTTTTTTCGGCAACCGTTTCCACGTTGCGGAAGAAAATCAGGAAGGCGCCCACCAGAACCAAAGCGACCGTAATCGTCGTAATACTGATGAAGTGCAACCAAGGATGGCGGCGAAAATCGCTGCACACCCGTTTTAGACCTCGGATTCGCATGCGGACCTCTTAGGAGTTGCTGCGTGTATCGGAAGCAATCCGGCCTTGGAAAAGCTCGATGACTCGAGCAGGGAATTCCTGCATGAGCGATTCATCGTGGGTGGCGACCAATACGGTCGTACCCATTTCTCGGATTTCACTGAACAAAGTCATGATGTCGCGAGCGGTTTTCGAATCGAGGTTTCCCGTCGGCTCGTCGGCTAAAAGCAGAGAAGGCTTACCCACCATCGCGCGCGCAATCGCAACACGTTGCTGTTCGCCACCTGAAAGCTGCTTGGGGTAATCGCTGGCACGATCGGCCAGGCTTACTAGGGAAAGCACGCCACGCACGCGGAATTCCATCTCGCGTGCCGTCATCTTGCGGATTCCCAAGGGGAGGGCGACGTTTTCAAAAACAGTGAGATCGGACAGGAGCTTGAAGTCCTGAAACACAAAGCCCACTTCGCGGCGGTACAGATAAACCTTGTTATTGTGCAAAGCGGAAAGGTCACGGTTGTTCACTGTGATGGCGCCTTGCGAGGCCTTTTCCGAGGCAAAAAGCAGTTTGAGTAGGGTTGTCTTCCCCGCACCGTTTCCGCCAGTAATGTAAGCGAATTCACCCCGTTGCAGCTCGAAACTCACATCGGCGAGCGCGACACGGCTAGGCGCATACTTCTTCCCCACGCGGTGGAGACGTACCATTTTGCTCATGGTTAAAACCCAGTTTGTAGGTGATTCAGTTTGAGGGAACTAAGAACAACCGCAGAAGAGCGGAGAGGCTCTATTCAAATTTTAGCACAACCCAACCCTTGGAGTAGTCCTTTTTTGACCCCACCCCGCAGAGCCGTTGCCACACCCCGCCAAGGGAAGTATAAGTACCTCTGCGGCGGCATAGCCAAGTGGTAAGGCAGGGGTCTGCAAAACCCCCACCCCCGGTTCAAATCCGGGTGCCGCCTTAATGTATGCATCTCATCTAAATTTAAGATTAAACTTAAACTTAACCTAAGCGGCGTAGCCGCCTGGTGGCTCTCCACAAAGCGCTCAGCATCATCGAGACTGCGTTACGCGCTGGATGGAATTCTTCCGGGGAGATCGCAAATCGATCCGCGGGGAGAGCACTGCAATGATCTCGTCTACACTACCCCTTTTATCACCGTGACAGTTGATGGCCCTGCTTGCCTGGACTGTTTCGATTGTCCAACCCGGGTAGAAATGAATTGCGGCGGTGGAGTTCGAAATCAACACAGTCGCCCCACGTTTAACTGCATCGCTCGCGGCTGATGACAGCTCCCTGTGCCGGTCAGCTCCAAAACGGTCCCGAGTATACGACTCGAAGCATGCGGTTTGGGATACTGGGACATAAGGTGGATCGCAATATACGAGATCTCCTTTCCCGCACCGGTTTAAAACCTCCAAGAAATCCTCACAAACAATATCTGCTTTTTGCAAGTGCCTAGAGACCGCTAGCAAGTTCTCGCGATCATACAATTCGGGACACTTTACCCTCTTGCCGAATGAAACATTGAACTCGCCACGGGCATTTTCCCGATACAGACCGTTGAAACCAGTTTTGTTCAGAAAAACCAACCGAGCGGCACGCTGAATATCCGAAACCGGATCCTGCGAACGTAGCTCGTAGTAATACTTCTCAGAATATTTCGCTGGCATTCGATCCAGCGCCTTCATTAGCTTTTCAGGCGCCGATTTTACGACTTCGTACAGCCCGATCAAGTCGGAATTCGAATCAGCAATTAGGTAGGAAGTTTCCTTTTCTAAAGATAGGAACACAGCTCCGCCGCCAATAAAGGGCTCCACATAACGACTAAATTTTTTTGGAAACAAACCTAGGATCTGTGGCACTAAGCGGGATTTTCCGCCAGCCCATTTCAAGAGCGGTCGCATAGGTTTTCTCGAAGCTTTTTTGGAGTTAGATAAATTATATCGTGACCGAGATCTTAGAACCTAGCTTTTAGAGGGAGAAATAGAGTCGGAGCCAGTTTTCGAGGTCCTCTAACGCAACAGCCTTACCTGTGGAGTGTAGGTAATTTTCCATATTCGCAGTAAAGCCGTCGCCAGAAAACACGACTATCCCCTGAATCGGCCATGCTTGGATATCTAGAATGGTTGAGGGAATCTTTTCCTGCGCCGTACCAGACTTGGCCTGAAACTTACATTCAATGCCTAGTTTTTTTCCTGTGCCTGCCTGCGTTAGAACGATGTCTATGTGGCGTTCCTGGCCCCAAAGCCTTCTTCCTGCTTTGACCTGCGAATCCACTCGAAGCCCGAGCTTTTCTCCAATGAGAGCAACTGTTTCCTCAAGTGAACTACCCGCTTTGTACGCAAGGTTTTTTGCCACGCATACTAATCGGAGATTTTCGTGGCCCCTGTTAGCGACCAAATGTGTCAACTTTCTCAAGGTTGAATAGCCCCGGTATAGTGGGTAGTAGTTAGCTGTGAACGCAGAACAAGCAAACAAGGTCCTGAAGCTCCTAGCATTGTCAGACTCGGAAAGTGACGCGGAGGCTCTATCCGCCATTCGCCAAGCAAACGCGATGCTTAAAGTGGCGAAACTAGCCTGGCCGGACTTCGTTCGGGGATTTGTTATTAAACAGCAAGCCGGCCTCCCAACACCTCCGCCAGCTTCACACCCTCAGCGTCCGGTATCACGAAGAAATACACGACTTTAGACCTCCTGTTTCGAGGAACGAGATTGTCCACGCCCGCCAAACAGATTTTCGAATCGCTCAACACTGAAGCCGATTTGATGACGTTCATCAATCGACAGCCAGAGGTCTTACATGTGGATTACAAGACGAAGCGTGACCACACGACAGGAGAGGTTGACGATGACCTCAGAAAAACCCTGGGAAAAGGAATCGCCGGATTTGCAAACGCCGAGGGAGGAGTTCTCATTATTGGCATCGATGCGCCGCAAGACACTCTGCCAACCTTGAAGCCAATCCTCCCAATCGTTGAATTTGAACAAGAGGTTAACACCCAGATCCCACGCTCCACGTCCTTTCCAGTTGAAGGGGTACTAACTAAACCCGTGTCCCTCACATCGCAACCCGGCGGAGTACTCTTAGTATATGTTCCGCAAAGCGATCTTGCGCCCCACCGCAGCCAGAAGGATCACCGATACTATCAGCGCATTGGGGATTCTTTTTTGCCAATGGAGCATTACCAAGTTGCAGATATGTTCGGTAGGCGCTACCAGCCAAACTTAATCGCATATGTCGATATGCGTGCTATCGTCGAACAGAGAAACTCCCAAGCTCGAATCGAAATCAAACTGGGAATTCGAAATTCCGGGCGAGCAATTGCCCGTTTTCCGCTTCTGCTTGTCGATGAGATTGGGGGATTCCAGCTCAGCACCTTCGGACTAAGCGGTAATGGCCACTTTGGCCTATTGCCTTTCCCAAACTCAGCAAACCTTCGCCAATATAAGGGCGGCGCCGATGATGTTATCCACCCCGGGATTAGTTTTCCTGTAAATATTGCCGATCAAAATGTTGCAATCAACTCGGTTCAGGAGATCGAAAAATTTGGAAAATGGCAGCTCAAGGGAAGAGTTGTTAGCGAGGGTTTCCCACTAAAAAATTGGACCATCTCCATTGCAGACGAATTTGTTCAAGAGGCTATTTTGAGCCCCAAAGAAACCTTTCGAATTGAGGGGCAGCTTCAGTAGGCTTGGGAAACTCACCGTCCTACCGCACCGCAAACGCCGTTTTCCCCAAGCGTGCTAATGCCGCATCAAGGTACGTCTGTTTGCAGGTGGCGATGTCTTCGCCATTGAGCTTTGCGGCCATTTCCAGCGCGCGCTGCACTACTTGATCGATATTGATGTACTCGAAGTGGCTAAAGCGGCCCAGCAAGTGAACGCCTTTGGAGCCGAAGAATGGGCGGATTTTATCGACATTGCCTTGGTAGTGCTTGTCGTAAACGACGTAAGAGCGATCTTTACGGCGCACGTCGGTGCTCACGATAAGGTCGCGGCTTGCCAGCACGTTCTTCTTCACTAGGCCATCGATGACGTGTTCTAGAATGCGCTCATCCGACCAGCCCCACTCCTCCGAAGACGCTTTGCAGGTAATCTCGGCTTGGATGCTGTAATGGCCTTTGGGGCCGTTTCCATCGGAGAATGTGCACGGGAAGCTCACGCGATTAACGAGGTAATCGTCTTCTGGGAAGTAGATTGCTGTGTATTTTTCTTTATCTTCGCCGCGGATCCCCAGCGACACGACGTACATCGGGTTCACAATGAGATCTTTGACCGCTTTGCGGATATCATCTGGGATCGGGAAATCGACGATTTCGACGAGGTGCTGGATAGCCATCGACGTCACGATCTGGTCGTAGCTGTGCCGGCCTTTATCCGTCTCGACTTCAAAACCTTTGCCGCGCGAGTGGATACGGTGGACCGTTTCGCCAAACTTCACATTCGCCTGGCCCGCCCAGCCCTCGCTGATGGCTTGGTACCCGCCCGTTTTTGGGTAGTGGTAGTAGAGCTGGTGGAGATAGCCTTCCGTCTCCCAGCCCAAGGCTGATTTCACGACATCTTCCATCGGCGGGTTCGGAATGCGTTCCGCCCAGAGCATGGAAAGATCTTCGACGGGGACGTTCCAAACTTTTTCGTTGTACGGAAAGAGGTAGTGCTTGCAGATGCCTTCGCCAAAGGTGCTGAGCAACCACTCACGAAGATTCTGTGGTTTTGCGTACTGCGCCTTGTAGGGGTTGTTTACAAAACCATACAAGCATTCAAAACGCGCCTGCATCGGCAGATTTGCGAGATCGTTTTCGAACGGGTATTTAATGAGTTTCCCGGCGAACGAGATCTTATTCTTGCGAACGCATTGCTGAACGTTTTCTCCCAAAGTCGCGACGATGAAGTTCAAGATCGCTTTATCGCGAGAGAAGAGAATGTGAGGCCCAAGATCGTACGTGAAGCCGTCTTTCGTGAAAGACGAGGCGTGGCCGCCGACTTGGCTGGTGCCTTCGAGGATTTCGGAAGGCTGTTTTAAAAATAGATTCAAAGCCAAGCCCGATGGGCCGGCGCCGATAATACCCGTCACGCAGTTAACCTCACTCCCAAGATGCGCTTCAGTGTCCACCAAGCGCTCTCCAACGGCCGCATGGTGGACTCACCAATGCGCATCCGGTAATCGATGAAAATAAACTTCACTTTGCGGCCGTCTTTCAGCGGGCGCAAAAGCAACTCCACCGGCAGGGCCGCACCCTTGCAGTCGTATTTCAATTCTTCAATGACAGAGCGGCGGTACGCGCGCATGCCGCTGTGCAAGTCGGTGATGCGCCGGAAAAAAAGCGTCGAAGCAAAAATTCCAAAAGCGTAGTTCGCAAGGTAGTTCAACGCCGGCATATGGGGCGACTTGTGTTCCAAGCGTGAGCCATCCACGACGTCGTACCCTTCTTCGGCGATGTAGCGCACAAAGCGCGGGATGTCTTCTGCAGGGTAGGTGTCATCACAGTCGAGCGTGATGACGATATCGCCGCTAGCCGATCGCAGCGCGCGATCCATGGCCGGGCCATAGCCCTGCGGCGGAAACTGCCGGACCACTTTCGCGCCCAGGGATTCAGCGATCTGAGGCGTTTGGTCCTTGCTGGAATCGACCAGAAGGATCTCGGAAACTGGGTAGGCCTTTTGGATGTCCTGGATGACTTTGCCCACGGAGCCCTGCTCATTCATGGTGATCATGACAACGGAAACGCGGGGATTTGGCTTCTCAGACATGGCCCAAGACCATACTCAACGGGGTCAAAGCAGGGCAAGCAAGATCTCGCCTCCCAAGAAGGCGGATCTTGGCGGTTTCGCTGGCGAAAACAGCTATTGGAACCCGGGCCTCAGCGCTAAGCCGCCCCTTGATCCAGCCTGGCGCCCCATGTTATCTCCCCCTTCGAAAGCGGGTTTTTTATGCGCGCATTAGTTTTCGGATTTATCGCTATGATTCTAGTGGCTTGCGGGACAGAAACGCAAGCCTACCGCGGCCGTGGTATCGGCCTTCCACCGGAGGTCACAGGGGATTACGCTCAAAGCCCGTCGCGCAATCTACAAGCCGGCCGGCCTTGCCCGGAGCGGAATGACACTCTCCGACGGACGGGGAATATGCAGCAGCGCTTGGAGCAATTCCGCTGCTACGGCACAACGGGCCTCGAGAAGTAACGCCCCTCAGCATTTCCAATCAGTGATAGAAATAAGGCGATGCTCGCCGTCGCCATTCCCTGCTTCCGTGTGAAGTCGCAGATCGGCGAAGTCCTTTCCCAAATAGGCCCAGAAGTAGAACGCATCTATGTAGTCGACGATGCTTGCCCCGAACAAACCGGGAAACATGTCCAGGCCACCTGCCGCGACCCGCGCGTGCGCGTTCTGTTCCATGAGAAAAACCAAGGCGTGGGCGGCGCAACGCTGACGGGTTTCAAACAAGGCCTCCAAGACGGCGCTTCGATCTTGGTAAAGCTCGACGGCGACGGGCAGATGAATTCTGCGTTAATCCCTGCGCTCACCCGCCCCCTGCGAGAAGGGTTTGCGGATTATACGAAGGGGAATCGTTTTTTTTCCCCGGCTTTTCTCTCCGGGATGCCAGTCCAACGGCTATTGGGAAATTCCGCGCTGTCGTTTATTTCGAAAATCTCCAGCGGCTATTGGCGGGTGATGGATCCAACCAATGGCTTTATTGCGATCCACTCGAAGGCGCTTGCTTCTCTGCCAATCGACAAAATCGCCCGCTCTTATTTTTTTGAAAGCGATCTTCTCTTCCGTCTCAACACCATCCTCGCGGTTGTCGTGGATGTGCCGATGCCCGCGCGCTACGGTTGCGAACCGAGTAGCTTACGCGTCTGGCGGATTTTGTTTCCGTTCTTCTTTCGGCACCTGGCGTGTTTTTCAAAACGCGTCTTTTACGGGTACTTCCTGCGCGACTTTAATCTGGGTTCGGTGCAGGGGATCGCGGGGCTAGCGCTGACGGGTTTTGGCGCCCTTTTCGGCGCGCTTACTTGGCACGAAAGCGCGCAGGCAGGGCGGCTAACACCGACGGGAACGGTCATGATCGCGGTGCTGCCAATCTTGATCGGCATCCAACTTCTCTTGTCCGCGGTCCACTACGACATCCTCAATGAGCCCCGCGTGCCGCTCCAGAAGCTCCTCTAACTCAGCGCGCCACGCGGATTGCCGTCAGCTTTTCTTTTCCGCCATCTAGTGGGATGTTTGAGGTGGGAGGGGTTCATGAGCAGTCCGGCAACGGCGGCATTGCCGCCTTATTTAAAAGCATTTGTCGCTGAGCAAGACTACGCCTCGTACACAGCTCAGGACCAGGCTGCCTGGCGCTACATCATGCGCCAGAACCGCGCCTTCTTCAGCCAACACGCCGTCCCCATGTACACCGAAGGCCTGCGCAAGACCGGCATTAGCATCGAGCAGATCCCAAGGATTGAAGAGATGGATCAGTGCCTCGCCGCCTTAGGCTGGGGCGCAGTTCCCGTCGAAGGCTTTTTGCCGCCAGCGGCCTTCCTAGATTTCCAAGCGCGCGCGGTGCTGCCCATTGCTTGCGATATGCGCACGGTGGATCACATCGCTTACACGCCTGCACCCGACATCGTTCACGAAGCAGCAGGGCATGCACCGATCTTGGCGCACGCACCTTACGGCGAATACTTGCACAAGTATGCCGCCATGGCGCAGAAGGCGATCAACTCTGCCGACGATATCCGACTCTACGAAGCCATTCGTTTATTGAGTGACATCAAAGAAAATCCCGATGCGACGGCGGCTCAGATTGCGCAAGCGGAGGCGCAGCTTCGCCACGTTACGCAATCGATCACGCGTGTCTCCGAGGCTTCCAAAGTCGCCCGCATGAACTGGTGGACCGTGGAGTACGGGCTCATTGGCGATCTGAAAGCGCCGAAAATCTATGGCGCTGGTTTGCTTTCTTCCGTCGGAGAGAGCCAGACTTGCTTGTCCGATAAGGTGAAGAAGATCCCGCTCTCGGCGGATTGTGTGAACACGTCTTACGACATCACCGAGCCGCAGCCTCAACTCTTCGTCGCCAAGGACATGGACCAGATGGTGGAGGTTCTCGAAGAGTTTGAAAAAACGTTATCGTTCCGACGTGGCGGAAAAGACGGCTTAGAAGAAGCACGCATCTGCCAAACGGTGACCACCGCACAGTGGGATTCTGGTTTGGAAACGAGCGGTGTCGTCGCCGAATTCGACGATGCATTCATTCGCTACAGTGGTCCAGTGCAACTCTCTTTTGAAAACACAGAACTGCCGGGCCACGGGAAGACGTACCACGCACAAGGCTTTAGTTCACCGCTCGGACGCTGGAAGGGCGCTGCTCACAAAGCAGCCCATACCCTCAGCGATGCAGACCTCGCAAAGCTCGGCTTAGTCAGCGGGAAAAAAGCTCGTTTGGAATTTGCTTCCGCATTTATCGTCGAAGGCCTGCTCACCGGTTGGACGCGGCAGCAAGGCCGATTGGTTTTGCTCCAGTGGAAAGATTGCACCGTCTCTCGCGGCAGCAAAGTATTTTACCAGCCAAGCTGGGGCCCCTTCGATATGGCCGTGGCAGAGCATGCGCATTCCGTCTGGGGAGGCCCAAGCGACCGCCCTGCTTATGGCGAGTGGATGGAGAGCAACATCACCAGCCACCCTGGCCGTAGTTCGCCGTTTTCCGACGGAGAAAAGCAGATCTTCGCGCTCTACCAGGAGCTGCGCGCCTTGCGCGAAAAGCACACCCCAGCAGACTCTCCAGCGTGGCAGAAGCTCGCGGAGAAGGTCGCGCGCCAGGAGCAAGAATGGCTCTTGCTACTCGAGCTCTATGAAGCGGGAGCCCAAACGGGCAAATCGCCGGCATGGCTTGCGGAAGTAGAGCAGGGCTTAAACCGCCTGCAAAAAGACAGCGATCCACAGCGCAAGACGCTCATCCAAAAAGGCATCAGCCTCTCAAAAGCGGTTTAAAAGGTGCCAATCTACAAATCGGAGAACACTTCTAAGAGTGCGCCGTTGAGGTGGTGCGATAGCCCATCGTCCGCCAAGTGCAGAACCGTTTGCGCGACATCTTCGGGCCGAACGTCCGTTTTTACGTGAGGCGCTGCATTGCGGAGCATTTCAGTATCTACCGATCCGGGAGCTAGGCAGTTGGCGCGCACGCCATATTCCTTGCCCTCGATGGCAAGTGCTTCTGTAATTCCCACCACTGCAAACTTGCTGGCGATGTAAGCGCCGAATCCTGGAAACTTCAGGTGTGGTCCGCGGATACCAGAAATCGATGCAATATTGACGATCGATCCGCCGTGACGCTTTTCACGGCACGCGCGCAAAAAGGCTCGCGAGCATAGGAAAGTCCCGCGCACGTTTACGGCCTGCACGCGTTCCCAATCCGCGACGGTGTGATCGATGACTTTCGAACTCACAAAGGTGCCGGCGTTGTTCACCAGCACGTGGGCAGAGCCCCACTCTCTTTCAATGCGCTCAAAAAGGGCGGAGACACTCTGCTCGTCAGCAATATCCGTGGGCAAACCAATGCCTGGCCGCCTTTTTCACGAATGCTTTCGGCCGTGTTGATGAGTTCGCTTTCCGTGCGGCTCGCCAATACGACGCGCGCCCCAGCCTGCGCAAACGCCTCCGCACTCGCCCGGCCAATACCCCGGCCCGCGCCCGTTACGACGACTACTTTGTCTTGGAATGCCTTGCCCACGTTGCCTCCTCGGCCGGCGCAGATTGACAGCCCCCTTCCAATCTTGTCAATTGGGCCCGAGGTTTTCGATGAAGCATACGATCCTAATGCGTAAAGAGGCGTTCAAGTTCGCCGCGGCCCATATGACCGTTTTTCCCGACGGCACGAAGGAACCCCTGCATGGGCACAATTACCAGGTGGCGCTCCAGCTGGTGCTGCGGGAATCGAGCTTTGAAAAGATGGTGCCGTTCCAGCATTGGAAGGATGCCTTGATGGCTCTCTGCATGGAGTGGGACCACCGTGTGCTGGTCCCGGCGAACAATCCCTTTTTCAAAAAGATCCGGGTAACGGACGAAGAGACGGAATTCACGGTCTGCGGCAAACGCTATGTCCTTCCGTCCGATGAAGTCCTGCTTTTGCCGACCGACAATCTTTCGACCGAAGCTTTCTCCGGGGAGTTTTGCCGCCGCTTTGTGGTCATGCTCGAAGGCAAACCGGGCTTTGAACTGGCCGAATCCATCGAGATCGCAGTCGAAGAATCGCCCGGCACGGGCGCGAGCTGCCGCTGGGAACGTGGATGAGCCGAATGCTCCTGAAAGTTCCTTTGGAACTACGTGCAAAGCATTCGCTTGAAGAGCGCGAAAATTTTCACGGCCACGTCTGGCGGATCACGGTCGCAGTGACGGGGCCGCTCGAGGATGGCCGAATCGCAAGCTTGCCGGCGTTGCAGGCCGAACTCGATCAGTACATCGCGCCCCTGCAAGACACCGTGCTCAATAGCCACCCGCAGCTGGACGATCAAACACGCGCCACACCGACCTGTGAATGCTTAGCCCTTTACCTGGAAAAACAGTTCGCCAAATCCTTGCGTAAATCCGAATGGGAAAAACTGCGCCTCACGGAAATCGAGGTCGCCGTCGACGAGTTAGATGGCGAACAAACGGGCAGCGCCGTCTTAGTTTTTTAACGAATTGGATTAACGACGTCCGCCGCTGCGGCCGTAAGCAGCACTTCTACCACGCCCATAGCGCGGGAGTGGCTTTGGCTCACGTGGCGTTTCTTCTGCCCCACGAGCGGGCGCTTCTTGCCGACTGCGGCGCGGCGCTTCGGCGTGCTCCTCACGGTGCGCGCGCCGAGGCGTTTCACTAGGTTCGTCGCGGCGCTGTGTCCGGCGAGGAGCTGCATGCTCTTCTCGGCGGGGCGACCGACGAGGCGACGCTTCGTGAGCGTCTTCGCGGTGACTCCGGCGCGGGCGCTCTGGATCTCGGCTGGAAGCACGCTGCGTGCGTGGCCGTTCGCTCGCAGAGCGGTGACTTCTTTCGCGAGCGGGTTCTTCCCGATGCCGGCGCGCAGAGCCTTCCGCTCGGCGCGGCTCTGAACGTGCAACGCGCGACCAGGACTGGTCGTCACGCGTCTCGCGGGCCGGAGAATATTTTTCCTCAGAATGCGAACGGGAGTGCCGCTCACGGGGGCGATCCGCGTGCGAAGCTTCACGGCGGTGCGAGCGCTCTTGGCGATCGTCATCGCGGTGGGGGCGCGCAACACGCGAGGGTTCGCGGCGCGGAGTGCGTTCAGGGCGATCGCCTTCAGCGTGCCGAGAGCGCGAACGCTCGGGGCGGCTGTGCCGTTCGTCGTCCGCATAGCGTGAAGTCCGTT
>JAIEOG010000110.1 GCA_019750655.1 bacterium | reverse complement strand
CAGCGGTGGCGGTGCGGGCGGCGCTCGTACGCGCAGTTTCCGCCGTAGCTCCTTGGAGCGTACACGCGGCGGCGGAATCATTTCCAAAATTATTCCTGATGAACAAACGAACTCCTTGCTCGTCATGTCGAACAAGGCGGGCTTTGATCAGCTCTCTTTATTAGTGGGTAAGCTCGATGTCCGAGTGACGGATACGGGCCGTATCCATGTTTACTATTGCGAGCACGCCAAAGCAGAAGACTTAGCGGCCACGCTAGCTTCCCTCGCGGGCGGAAATGCTGCGAGCTCCAAATCCTCCTCTTCGTCCTCGTCGTCATCGAATCGAGGCAAGAGTGGTGCGAGCCAAGGTGGCAGCATCGGTGGATCTTCCACTCCGGCACGTACGGGCCCCGTCTCTGCGGAACTCGAAGGAGGCGTGAAGATCACGTCGGATGCCGCGACCAACTCGTTGGTTATTACGGCAAACTCCGGCGACTACCAAACCCTCAAACGCGTGATCAAGAAACTCGACATCCCGCGTTTGCAGGTTTTTGTAGAAACCGCCTTGCTTGAAGTCTCCGTCGATAGATCAACGGACTTCGGCGTCAACCTCGGTTCGAGCGGCCCTGGAAAGGCGTTTACGGGCGGTTTTGTGGGCGACCCCGGTTCTCTCACGAACTTCCTCAATAACGGAACGCCTCCGGCGGGTCTCTCCATACCTATCGTAGGCGGCCCTTCGTGGCGCGTGCCTTTGACGGTGAACGGCGTAACGACGACCATTTCAACCTTCACTTTCATGGGGATGTTGAAACTCATCACGACAAAAACGAATTCCTCGGTTCTGTCGACACCGCAGATCATCGCGCTCGACAACGAAAAGGCGGAATTCAAAGTCTTGGATGAAACTCCGGTGCAAACTTCCTTCGTTGCCGCCGTAGGCCAAGGATCCATTGGATCTGCAGGCCAAGGGACAATTGAGAACAAGAAAACGGGGATTGAGATCAACCTAACGCCTCACGTGAATGCTGCGAGCCGCAGTGTGCGTCTTGAGATCGAACAGAAGATCGACAGCATCCGCAATGCGAGCTCCATTCCGGACTCCTTGCAAAAGGTGCAGATCGCGACCACCTCTCGCGTAACCAACACGACCGTCGTGGTGAAAGACCAGGACTACATCATGTTGGGCGGGTTGATGTCGGATAAAGTCGATGAGACGGTCCGCAAGGTTCCGCTCTTGGGAGACATTCCGATCCTGGGTTGGCTCTTCAAGGCTAAGGAGTTCAAGACCACCAAAACCAACCTCATCATCTTGCTCCGCCCTCGCATCATCGGTACGAGCGTCTCGGCGGCTCAGATCATTGATGAGAATTTCAAACAGCACGACGGCTTCGTCGAGGACAATATGGGCGGAGAAGACGTCCACAAGAAACGCCTCGATAAAGTTTCGGAAGGCGTTAGCCGGCAGAAATCCGGAGAAGGCGCTGATCCTCTCGATCGGTATCGCAACAACAACGCCTCCGACGAGGAGGAGGACTTAAGCCCCAAAGCTAGCAGCACGATTAAACCCGATCCGCAGCGTGGGGCTTCGCGGGCCACCGCTCCAGACAGCAAGGAGCCTGCGCCTACGACGCAACCGGTACCCGAACTACCTAGCAACCCTGAGCCCATGTATGAAATTCCGGGGGCGGAGGGATAACCGTGGCAAAGAACGCAACGGACATTCTCAATCGCGTACTGCGCCAAGAGAACAAGATCGGCCAGATCTTGCTTTCGCAGACTTCTCTGTCGGAGGTGCAGCTCCGCGAGGCGCTCGCCATCCAGCAAGAAAAGGGCGGCCGTCTGGGTGAAATCCTCATCCAGAAGAAGTTTCTGCAAGCAAATGAGATCCTCCTCGCTCTCGGACTCCAGCTCGGTATCCCGACTCTTAAAGAGATCGATATCAAGCACATTGATCCCGAATGGGTGCGCGAGATCCCAATTGCCTATGCACGGCAATTCGAAGTTCTGCCTGTGGCGATCGACGAAATCGCCGTCACAGCAGCCGTTGCCGATCCTTTTAACCTGCAATGCCTCGATGACCTGCGCGTGATCTTTCAAAAGGAAGTCCGCCCAGTGCTTTGCGAAAGCAAAGTGATTCTGGATGCTATCAACCGCGTTTACGAGCGGGTGAAGCAAAGCCTGATTTCGGATATGGGCGAAGATAAGCAGGAAGAGGAATACGAATACGACCTTAAAGAACCCGTCGACTTATTGGAATCCTCCGACAGCGACGCGCCTATCATTAAGTTTGTAAACAATATCATCTTCCGCGCTATTAAAGATAAGTGCTCAGACATCCATATCGAGCCTTACGAAAAAGACCTCGCCGTGCGGTTCCGAATCGACGGTGTGCTCTACGATATTGTCCGTACCCCCAAAAAGCTCCACGCCGGGATCTCTTCGCGTATCAAGCTGATGGGCGAGTTAGATATCGCCGAAAAGCGCTTGCCGCAGGACGGCCGTATTAAGATCAAAATCGCCGGCAAAGACGTCGATATACGTCTTTCCGTCATACCGACGGCTCACGGCGAGCGCCTCGTGTTGCGTATCTTGGACAAGAGCAGCGTGCGCTTGGACCTCTCTGATCTTGGCTTTGACGAAAAAGCGATCAACGTCATCAACAACATTATTTACAAAAAGCACGGGATCTTCCTCGTAACGGGTCCTACCGGTAGCGGTAAAACGACGACTCTTTACGCAGGCCTTAGCCGCATCAACTCCACCGAGCGCAATATCATCACAGTGGAAGATCCTATTGAGTATGACCTCAAAGGGATTGGGCAGATCCAGGTAAACCCGAAAATTGGCCTCACCTTCGCCTCCGGCTTGCGCGCGATTTTGCGTCAGGATCCGGACGTCGTGATGGTCGGGGAGATTCGCGATAAGGAAACGGCGGAAATCGCGATCCAAGCTTCGCTCACAGGTCACTTTGTGCTCGCCTCCGTCCACACTAACGACGCGCCTGGCGCGATTACACGTCTCGTGGACATGGGGATTGAGCCTTTTCTCGTGTCGTCTTCGCTGCTCGCCGTGCTCGCGCAGCGCCTTATCCGCCGCGTCTGTAAAAACTGCGTAGAAATGTACGAGCCGCAGCCGGTCGAGCTCGAGAACTTGGGATTGAACCCCAAACTTTTCGCCGGTCGTCGCATCGCGCGCGCCAAAGGTTGCGCGGAATGCAGCGGCACGGGCTACAAAGGCCGTATGGTCGTTCACGAGCTCATGATCATGGACGACGAAATCCGGGGCCTGGTCATGGAGCGCTCCGATGCCTCGGCTGTCAAAAAGGCCGCCGAAGCTAAGGGCATGATCAGCTTGCGCCTCAATGGTGTCCAAGCCGTCTTGTCTGGTGCAACGACTGCTGTAGAACTGGTGTCGGTGACACAGGAATAACGCATGCCCTTATTCGAATACAAAGGAGTAGGGCCTGGCGGAAAATCGGCCAAGGGAGCGATCGAGGCCGATTCGGCCAAGAACGCCCGCGCGAAACTAAAAACGCGCGGCATTTTCCCGACGGATCTCAAAGAGAAGAAAGCCGGCCAGCAAAAAGAAAACAAAATAGCGATCCCAGGATCGGGTGGCGTGAAAATGGCCAACCTGTCCATGATGATTCGCCAGCTGGCCACTCTCGTAAAAGCGCGCATCCCTCTCGACGAAGCTCTCGTTGCTCTCGTCGAACAAACTGACGACAGCAAACTCAAAGGCATACTGGCCCAGGTCCGCACTAGCGTGAACGAAGGTAAATCGCTTGCGGATGCCTGCCGCCAGTTCCCAAAAGTCTTCACCCCGATTTTCATCTCCATGATTCAGGTGGGGGAGGCGAGCGGTAACTTAGACCTCGTGCTCAACCGCTTGGCGAATTTCGCAGAAGCACAACTCGACCTGCGCAATAAAGTCGTTGGCGCCATGGTTTACCCGGCGTTCATGATGACGGCTGGTTTCATGATCGTCATTTTCCTTTTCGCCTTCGCCGTGCCCAAAATTACCGAAGTTTTCGCAGGCTCTAAGATGGCGCTTCCAACTTTGACCCTCGTCATGATCAAAATCAGCGACGTGGTCTCTAAATACTGGCTGGCGCTTATCCTGGGGATGATCGGCTTCTATTCATTTTTCATGTGGTACATCAACACCAAGAGCGGCAGAGAGTGGTGGGACGGCTTCTCGCTGAAGCTGCCTGCTTACGGCAAGATGCGCCGTATGGTCGCCGTGTCACGTTTTGCCCGTACACTGAGTACTCTTATTGGCAGCGGCGTTCAGCTCCTAGACGCCATCGACATCGTGAAAGATGTCGTGGAAAACACCGTCATCCGCAAGGCACTCATCCAATCGCGCGAGAGCATCCAAGAGGGCCAGACCATCGCTGCCCCGTTGCGCGCCAGTGGGCAGTTCCCCCCTATCCTGACGCATATGATCGCGGTGGGCGAGAAAACCGGGGAGCTAGAGGATATGTTGAACGTCGTATCGGACTCTTACGACGCGCAGGTGGATAACGCTATCAAATCCATGACAAGGTTATTGGAGCCCCTTATGATTCTCGTCATGGGTGTCGTCATTGGATTGGTCGCGCTGTCGATTTTCCTGCCGATGATGGAGCTTAACAACCTTGGCTCGATGCCAGGTTAATAGGGAGATATACAATGGCTGTTTTCAAAAAGACTAGTAAGGCGACTGCGCGCCGCGCGCCAGCAGGTTTCACCTTGATCGAAATCATGATCGTTCTGGCGATCGTCGGGATGCTCTTTAGCTTCGTCGGGGTAAACGTTATTAAGAAGTTCCGGGAATCGAAAATCCAGGCAGCTAAAATTCAAATGGCTTCTTACGAGCAATCGCTCAATGCGTACTACCTGGCCCACAGCCAGTACCCGGATACGAGCCAAGGCTTGCAGGCGTTGATTTCCGCGCCGTCTTCGGGCCGTGTTCCGAAGAACTATCCAGAAGGGGGCTACTTCGGAAAGAAGCAGCTCGTGAACGACCCCTTCGGCAACCCATACCGCTATGAGTGCCAGGATTACCAAAACTACACCATCTCGTCCGACGGACCAGATGGCACTGCCGGCACGGATGACGACATCACCCAAGAGTAATCGTTCTCGGAGCGGTTTCACGCTCATCGAGATCATGATTGTTCTGGCCATCATCGGAACGGTGCTGGCCTTGGGTTTGCCTGCCATCCAACGGGTAACGTACCAGCGCATCAACTCCACTACGCGAAAGTACGTGGGGTTGATTCGCACGGTGCGCAACGATGCCGTGCTTATGAATAATATCTACCGGCTCGTTATCGACTTCGACGAACACACTTACTACATCGAAAGCCAACGTGAGGCGAAGCTCTTGGGCGCTCCCGATCCCAACGCCTCACGCAGCAAGAAAAAGAACGACAAGAAGGAAAAGGACGAAGAGCCGCCTTCGAACTTCGACTTCGCCCAGAAATACAACAAAAAGCCCGTTCCAATGCCCGACGGCGTGGAGTTCGATGGGGTGCTGAAGGAACGCGAAGGCCTCGTAAAAGAAGGGAAAGCTTATGTTCACTTCTTTCCCAATGGATTTAACGAGCAAGCGATCTTGTACCTAAAGCGCGAAGGCAGCCAGGTCGTGAGCTATTCGCTTTGGGTGCGGCCGACTTCGGGCCGCGTGGATATTTATCAGGAATACGTCCCTAGTTTTGATTCGGTGCCCAACAAATGAAACAACGGCAGCGGAACATTTCAGGCTTCACGTTTATCGAAGTCATGGTGTCGATCCTCATCTTCTCGCTTGCGGGGATAGCTGCGGCTTCGATCGTGAATGGCTCCGTGCGCGCCACCCGTGAATCCAAAGAGATCTCCGAAGCAACGTGGCTGCTTCAAAATTTCATGTCCGAATCAGAAACCAAGCTCGAAGCCCAGGGCATAGAGAAGGCTTGCCAAGAAAAAGAAACCGGCAAGTTCGACCCGCCTTACGACAAATACACCTGGACGCGTTACTGCACCGAGATCGACTACCAGCTATCGGAAACGGCTTCCAAACTGGCCGAACAGGCAAAGAGCGGCAAAGACGACGACGACGATATGTCCGAGTCCGAAAACCAGCTCTTGAAGGTTTTGCTTACCATGGCCGGTGATTTCATCACCCGCTCGATGCGTGAGCTCCATGTGGAAATCAACTGGCAGTCGGGTAAGAACCCACGCCAGGTCACTGGTACGAGCCATTTCGTCCGTTATGATCAGCAACCCACACTCCCGCAGGTGACCCAATGAAGGGCAACAAGGGATTCACGCTGCTGGAGCTGATGCTATCCCTCGCGATCTTCGTCTTCATCGGCTTAGTCACTGTGCGCATGCTGCAGCAGATCCAAGTGACGAAAACTTCCGCTTTCAAAGACATGGATTCGCTCAACGACATCCGTGCCGCGCTTGGCCTGCTACGCAACGACCTGAGCCAAGCGTTCCACATACCCTTTGATGATATGGCCAAAACGGTCCGCGCCGCCGTCCAGCGCAATGAGCCCGTGGCGCACACGCTTTTTGACGGGCGCGAAAAGGAATTAGTTTTTACCTCCCTGAGCCACCGCAATTACTTTGCGGATAGACGTGAGTCGGAACAAACAGAGATTTCCTACTTCCTATTTTCTCCAGAACGTTCCAAGACCCCGAGCTTAATGAAGCGGGAAAGCGAACTAATCGACACAGACCTTTTCCAGGGCGGACCTCTCTTTCGGCTCGTCGACAATGTCACGAATTTGAAATTCAACTATTGGGACGAGAAGCAGGAGAAATGGGTCACAGACTGGAACTCCGATAGCGGCTCTTATTACGACCGCTTTCCACTCCAAGTGAAGGTCGAAATCACTATCGATGATGAAAATTCAGACCCCATCACCGTCTCTTCCATCGTGAAGATAGCGTTTCCCAATAACACAGCGAACCTGGTGCAATTTTGAAAGGGCTCAAACAAAACCGAGCCCACCAAAAGGGCGCTGCACTGCTGACGGTCCTGGTCGCATTGATGATCATGACCATTCTGCTTTTTGAGTTCCAATACGCCGCCATGGTGGAACGCAAACTCGCGTACAACGACTTGAACCAAACGCAGGCCTACTACCTCGCAAAATCCGGCGCGCGCGTCGGTCTGCTGCGTATCGCGCTCTACGGAAAACTCAAAGCGAATAACCAGCTGGCTTCGATGGTACCCGATCCGAATATGCTAAAGCCGCTGCTCGATCAAATCTGGCAAATGCCCATCCCCGCATTTCCGCCTCCCGCGGGAGCGACAGGCGGAATGAAGGCCGATCGCGATGCCGCCCAGAAAGTCTTGGAACAAACCAAGATCACCGAAGGCCAATATTCCGTCTCGATCAAGGCCGAGTCCTCTAAGATCAATCTAAACACCTTGATTATGCCGCAAAGTGCTTTGGGTAACCGGCCCAACTTTCTCGAAACGCCGACGCGGCCCGACCTCTATACCGCTCACATGCTCATCAACTTGATGGAAGGGTTTATCAAAAACTCTGAGCGGCCCGACGAAGAATACCCTGATTTGCGCCCTGAAGAAGTCGTGATGGATATCATGGATTGGGTCAATGTCGGCGATACGCGGCTCATGGGTGGGAGCAAGGACCAGTATTACGAACAGCAAAATCCCCCCTATAAGTGCAAGCGCGCGCCCTTTTTCACAATTGAAGAGTTGCGGATGGTGAAGGGGATCGACGGCTACCTATTCGACAAGCTCCGGCCGCACATCACCGTCTATGCCAACGAAGGTAAAATCAATATCAACGCCGCTTCTTCGACGCTCTTGCGGACCCTGTATCGAGACTTCACGGATGACGACATCAAGAAGATCAACGAAAAGAAGCAGGAACTAGGCAACTGGCCCTCGGAAACGGCCTTTGTGGATTATATTTCCAATACCCTCGGACGCGCTGCGTTTAAGACCATCTACAACGATCCGAACAATTACCCTTTTACCGTCGATACACAGAGTTTCAAAATCGAGGCCATGGGTGAAATCGCGAAAAGCGCGAGCAGCGTTCAGCGCACGATCAAAGTGCAGGTAGCCATTACGCGTCCCAAAGGCGGAACCCCCGCCAACGTGTCTCAGGCCGAGTGTAAGCCACCGGACAGATTCTGGCTCCCCACGATAGGCCGCTGTTATAATGCCCCTACGTCGGATACAGAGTGTACGTCGGCAGGCGGTACGGTCATGATGAATAACGGGGCCAATAGTTGCAAATTCAACTCAGACCAGGGTACGGCTCCGATTTTTGTGCCCTTGCCTTCGACCACCGCAGGCACCAACCCCGGAACCACCACGCCAGGAACCACGCCGGGATCCGGCAGCGGTACCGGGACGAAAGGCAAGTCGACGGCGAAGCCCGGAGCCCTGAAAATCCTAAACTGGAGCGAGACCTAAGCTATGCGTATTTTAGGAATTGAATTTGGGGCCTGGAGCGTAAAGGCCGTCGAGATGGAATCGCGGTTCCGCCGCGTGGAAATTCTCGATTTCCATGAAGTCCGCCTCCCCCTAGAAATTCTCGATCCTTTGCCGGTATACCGTGACGCCGTTTCCAAGCTCTTGGCTCGCATGCCCTCGGCTCCGGAAAAAATCGCCACGAGTGTGCCCCCTGCGCAGACTGCTTTGCGTTTTCTGCAAATGCCGGTGAAGCAGCGCAAGGTAGTCGAGAAAATGTACCGCTTCGAGCTGGAAGACGCCGTACCGTTGCGAATTGAAGACGCTTTGCTCGAGCACCAGGTTTACCGCCGCGGAGAGGGCAGCCTTGTGTTTGTTGCGATGGCGCCCAAAAACCTCGTGCGATCGCATCTGGAATGGTTGCAAGCCGTCGGCATCGATCCCGACTGGCTCACTTTCGACGGAATGGGCCTGCTCAATCTTTATTTCGCCCAAACGCCGCTTAAGGGCCCCGAAGCCCCGGAAGATCCAGTTCTGCTATTGGATATCGGCCACGCCAAGACCAATTTAGCCATCTGCCACCAAGGGCGGCTGGAACATTTCCGAAGCATCAGCTGGGGAGGCGGCGCCATCACCCGCAAAATGGCACAGAGCTTAGGGTTAACGCTCGAAGACGCAGAGAAGATGAAGCACGAAACTCTCGCACTGGATGCGGAGTTAGACGACGCGCCCGGCCCCATGCAAGACGCTGTGCTGGCGGCAGGCCAGGCCTGCGGCACCTTTGCTACAGACTTGATGCATACTTTGGTTTCTTACCGCAATGCCACTCAGAAGGAAGTCCGCTCGGCTGTGATTTCCGGCGGAACCTCGAAACTCCGTGGTATGTCGTCCCTGATCGCGACGTCCTTGGGAATCCCAGTGCAGCCCTTTTCCGCCTTCAAAGGCGAGAACCTCAAAGAAGAGCTGCGGGAAAATGCCGACGAAAGCCGTTTCGGTGAGCCTTTGGGCCGCGCCAGCGTCTTCCTGCGCAAAACTTCTTTGCTTTTCAACTTCCGCAAGCAGGAGCTCGCGAAAGAAACGTCGCTCGACGAAGTAAGCGCGTTGGTCCAAAACCCCCTTGTCGTTAAAGTGATGGGGTATTTCGCTTTGCTCGCGGCTTTGCTCTACTTCAATAGCTGGGTGGTCGGTTGGTTGGCCACGGGCGAAGTCTCAACAGCCCAGAGTGAACTCCAAAAGACCTTCCAAGACACTTTTCCAGGCGTGCCTTCGAAGATGAGTAAGAGCCTGACGACGGACTCTGCGCAGCTGGAAAAATACATCCAGCAAAAAGAAAAAGACCTCGCGCAGAAGATCAAAATGCTATCTCGGGACAAGTCCCCAATGCTCAGCCGCGTGCTTGCGGTCAGCGCTGCGTTTCCGCCGGAAGTGAAAGTCGATGTAAACACGCTCTTGTTAGACGATAGATCGCTTTCAATCGAAGGTGTTCTCTATGAAGGCACTTTGGACAAAGTGAAAGACGGCTTAAGCAAAATAACTTGGTTGAAAGAAATCACGGAAACCAAGGATGGCCAACGATTCACTGTAAAAGCCCAGGTGGTGCAGCCATGATTAATACCGACCGCGCCAAAGACTGGATCAGGGAAAACATCCCGATGCTCACGATCTTGTTCGAGAACAAGTACGTGGGCATGCTCTACGATCGTTTTGCGAGCCTTGCGCCCACGAAGCAGAAACAAGTCATCGTGGGAACCGCTGGTGGCATCCTGGCGATCGTCATGATTCACCTGCTTTTCTCGTATGTCAGCCTGTGGTCTTCCAATAGCCAAGTACGACAAGCACAAGAGATGGTCGGCCACTTGCGTGCTTTTCAGAAGCGCCAGAAGGAACAAGGCGCGGACTTGCGGCTGGTAGAGCGCAATGCTTCGCTCGCGACCGGGGGCGCCTTGAAGGGGCACCTATTAGCCCAGGCCCGCTCAGCCGGCATTTCCCCTCGCATGATCCAGGCAGATGAGTCCTCAGGCGCCGGGAATGGGGAGAAGAGCGAAGGCGATGCTCAGATGAAACGCGCCACGGTTAAACTCCAGCGCGTGAACTTGAACCAGCTCAAAGGCTTTTTGCAGAACGTCGAATTTGGCACCTACAGTCTCGACGTTTCTTCCATCAAGATCCAGAACGACCCAAAGATCCGTGGCTATATGGATGTAGAGCTCGGAGTCGTCGCTATTTTATTCGCCGATAAGGGAGAGTCTTAATGCCTCGGCCGAAGGGAAAAACGATCCTCATTGGTGTTGCGCTATTTTTCGCGTTCTTGCTATGGCGCTTTCCCTACCGCAACTTACGCGGCTACGTGTATGGCCAGATCTACAAAACCACGCAGATCCGGGTGGACTCCGAGGATCTTTCTCCGGTGTTCTTTGGCTGGCCCGGCGTGGCGCTCTACAACGCGACTGTCGGCATCCCGATGGGCCGCACGTCTGAAATCGAAATCCAGGCGAAGCAGATCACGGCACGCGTAGGCATCGGCAGTCTTTTCCCGCCAGCACCGTCCTTGTCGCTTTATTTCTATGGGCTGCAAAAAGGTGGGAATCTTTACGCGAAAGGTAGCCAATCTAAAACTTCCGTAAGCGGCACTCTATCGGCGGAGCAAGTAAACCTCTCGCCGTTTTTGACAGCCGGCTTACCGGAACCCATTCAGGGGCTGCTCAGTGCTTCGGGGTCTTTTAATTACGATCTAAATGATCTCGCTAAATCTACGGGCGTGTTCGACCTCAAAGTCGACAAGCTGAAGATTCCCGGAATGAATCTCGAAGGCATCGTCTTGCCTGCCGTCGCTTGGGATCAAGTCATCGCCAAGATTGAAATGAAAAACGGCAGCCTCGACATCGTGCAATGCCAGTTTGGATCTCCCAAGTCCGATTTCCACGGCACGCTCTCCGGAGCGGTACGCTTAGGCCGCGATTGGTGGAGCAGCACCATCAACGTGCTCTTGAAGGTTCAGCTCTCGGAGCAGTACCGCAACGACCCGCAAACAGCGACGCTGACATCGTTCCTAAAAACCTTCGAAACGGCCCCCGGCGAATATGCTCTGAAGTGGAACGCCACGCCCGCCGAGATGTCGACGAACCTGATGCTGGCCCTCCCGCAAAAGCCCTAAGCTGCCGAATTCGACTGCGAAGAGATTTTTGGTGGTTACCCCGACGGTTTGCGCTGCGGTGGCTCCATGAGCATCGGCCAATTCAAAAGCCAGTGCAAAGAGATGCGCCGTCAAGCGAACCTGTAAGCGATTCAGACAGATTGAGAACGGCGGCCTTCATAAAAGGCCGCCGTTTTTTATTTCACACGATTGAGACGCAGGCGAAACACCACTGCGAAGAGAAGCAACCAGGCAAGCCAGAGCCCCGTATGCGCCAGCGATTCCTTCTGCC
>JAIEOG010000120.1 GCA_019750655.1 bacterium | reverse complement strand
ATTCCTGGCGGCGTAATGACAGGGCGCGCCGAGAGCGAATGCGATAACAAAGGCACGAGCACCAAGCCACTGACTTCAGGGTGTAGCAAGGGGCCCCCCGCCGACAAGCTATAGGCGGTGGAGCCCGTGGGGGTCGCCACCACATAACCATCCGCACGCACATAGCTTAGAAACTCATCGCCTACGTGCACATCGAACTTCAACATCGCGGTGCGTGCATCTTTAGAAACGACAACATCATTAAAGACGAGGCCCGAAACTCGGCAAACATCGCCCTGGCAGATTTCCACCTGCAGCAGGCGGCGAGATTCTTCTTCGCACTTACCCGCGAGCGCGCTTTCAACGGCGGGGATCATTTCGTCGGGAGAAGTCTCGGTAATAAAGCCCAAAGACCCCAGATTAATGCCGAGCAGCGGGAACTGGCTCTTGTTTTGTAGACGGCGAACGAGGGTTAAGAAGGTGCCATCGCCACCAATGACAACACCCAGCGCCGTACCCTGCACCGCGGCAGCTTCGATGGGCTCTTCGCCCTGCGTTACGTCGATAGTTTCGTAACCTTGTTTCTGCAACCACTGGGAAAGCTTCTGGCTAGCGGCTGTAGCCTTGGATGCGCCGCGTTTCGAAAACAAAAGAACTTTACGAGGTTTAGCCACGACTCATCCTAAACCGAGGATTTAGAAAACTCACGCCCCATATGTGATCGTTTGTTACGAGTCTGTTAGCGATCTGTTCTTTGAGCATTGATCTTTTCTGCAGTCAGAATACCCTATCGTGTAGCACTTCTTACGCGACAACAGGTCGTACGTTCCAATTTCCAAGCGAAAAAAACAGGGCGCGAGCCCTCATAGGGGAGACATATGAGAAATCTTTTCCGGATGTCTGCGTTATGCATTTCCCTTGCGGCGGGGGTGGCCCAAGCTGCGGAGTATCTCGTTCGATTCGACTCAATTGGCCAAGAGCAAGAGCGTTTCATTTCCAATAACGGTGGCACACTCACCTTAGTCAGCCGCGAAGGCGTGCTGTTTAAATGGGTGACGAACCACGAGAAGGCATCCGAAGTGGCAAACTGGGAGCCTTCGGTGCGTTATGTTCAACCGAATTTCACGATTCGGTTGCTACAAAACCCTTCCCTGGAAGCCAACCGCGAAGCAATCGCTAACGCGCTGGCCTTCATGGACCCCATGGATATGGGCGACATTTTCGGCGAGACACCCGCCGATAACCCAGACATCCCGCCAGCGCCAGGCCGCGCTTCGGGTGCGGATCCGATGCTGACGGACGATTGGGGTATCCAATCGATCGGCACGCCCACTACGTGGACGCGCAACGCTGGCAAAGGGATCATTGTCGCTGTGACGGATTCCGGCGTGGACTACACGCACGAAGATCTCGTCGCAAACATGTGGCGTAACACCAAAGAGATTCCGGATAACGGCATCGACGACGATAAGAACGGTTATGTCGACGATATCGTGGGCTGGGACTTCGCGATGGACGACAACAAGCCCTACGACATGACGGTCGACTTCTTCAGCCTCATCTTCGGCGGCGGCAATCCTGGCCACGGCACTCACGTGTCGGGAGTGATTGGCGCTACTAAGGACAACGGCAAAGGCGTCGCGGGCGTCGCTCCGAATGCCCAGATCATGGGCTGCCGCTTCATCACCGAAAAAGGTTCAGGCACGACCGAATCGGCGATTAAGGCAATTGATTACGCGGTCGCCAATGGCGCCAAAGTTATCAATGCTAGCTGGGGCGGTGAAAAGGGCGATGAAGACGATACGGCTCTCATCGAATCCATTCAGCGCGCTGAAAAAGCGGGCGTGATCTTCGTGGCAGCCGCAGGTAACGGACGTAACGGTGTCGGCTACGACAACGACAACGATCCGAAACCCTCCATTCCGGCAACGTTGAACCTCCCGAACATCGTTTCGGTGGCGGCAATCGACGTGAACGACGGATTGGGCGCGTTCTCGAACTTCGGTAATCGCACGGTGCGCCTCGGCGCTCCTGGCGTGAAGATCCTTTCGACGGTACCGGGCGATCGGTACCAAGATACGGTGATCGACATTCCCTTCTTAGGGATGACGGCTCACTGGGATGGTACGTCGATGGCGTCCCCGCACGTTGCGGGTGCGTTCGCTACGGCTTGGTCGGATAACCCGACCTTCACGTACCAACAAATCATCGACCTCGTTCTCAAGAACACGAAGCCGATTGCAGCCCTCAATGGCAAAACTGTCACTGGTGGTCGCTTGGAGCTTCGGCAGCTGCGTTAAGACTAAGCTGAGCTAACACCCGACGGCCGACGCCTAACCGCGTCGGCCGTTGTTTTTCAGGGCTCTTTAGTCGGTTTTACGGTACAAGAAACTATGCACTCCAAACGCAATATCTGCATCGTGGCCCTCACCTTGGTCTGTGGTTTGCTTTTCCCGAATGAGGCGGAAGCCCGGAGGAGCCGCCGCCGCACTTATTCCGGCCCACCTCCCACGCACCCAGTGATTCTGTGGTCGCGCACCATGGAAGAAAGCACGAACGCCGAAGAGCGTCGGGTGGCCGCCTTTAAACTGAGCCACTATTCCCAACCCATTTTCCAAGCCAAGGTCATTACGACGCTGCTGTCTTGCATGAAAGACACCGACGTCCAAATCAAAGTTTTGTGCACAAAGGCCCTAGGCAACGCGCGTTCGGCGGCGCAGACGGAACACATCCGCGAACAGCTTTTGGCTCAATACAAGAGCGATACGCCCTTACGGAACACCATTGTGCGCGTACTCATTGCCCGGAAGGACGAAAGCCCGGCAGTTCAAAAAGTGCTGTTAGATGCCCTGCAGAATGTTTCGGAGTCAGAGGAGCTCTTAACGCTGCTTTCGTATTTCGAAGAATTGGGCACGCCAGAGCAATTGAGCGAAAAGCTCGTCGCTTTGTATGACAAGCATTCCGACATCAAAGTCCGCCGCGCCGTGGTGAAAGTCCTGGGCAGCCATGCAACGGGCGAAGACAAGGTGGTCGAGCTTTTGAGCAAGTGCGCGCAAGAGCGCGACACACCCTTGGCTTTAAACTGCCTCTCGGGTTTGCAGCAACAAACGAAGAAAGACGCCCGCACCTGGACGGCCGTGCAGAACACCATCCAGAGCGACGATCCGGATGTGCTCTTGGCAACTCTCGACGTCATCAATGCGTTGCCGGATTCCAAGAACGCGCAGGTTTCTGAGCGGTTGCTAGAGCTGATTGAAGACTCCGACGCGCCGGACATTCAAGAAAAGGCGATTTTGGCGTTAGGAGTGTGCGGGGATCAGTCGGAAAAGACGGTGAAAGCTTTGCAGCAGGTTTTTAAGGGCGAGAAGACCGAAGAAGCGACTCGCATCGCGGCTGCGCTGACTTTGGGCAAGCAGGGAGTACTCTTTCCGGAGCCAGCACGAGAAATCTTGTCGGTTTGCGCAAAAGAAGGCAGCTCACAGTCTTTGAAGACAGCTTGCACACTAGGCTTGAAAGAATTGCCGACGGCGGCAACGCCTCCTGCCTCGGTCTCCACACCCAAAGCCAAGACCGACGGGTAATACGGTTTCCAGAAGTATGTTGAGAATTATCCTGTGGCGAGCCTGTTTCGAGATTCTAAGCCTGGTCAAGGCCCTAGGATTACGGGGCGGGAAAGTAAACTATTTCGCGTACGGGGCCAACCTAGATCCTGCCGTGCTAAAGACACGCGGTATCGGTGTAGAGAAAGCTACTCCAACCTCGCTACAAGGCTTTGCCCTTCGCTTTAACCACGACGTCCCTTTTGTGGGTATGGGGATGGCGTCTATAGACTCCGCGCCGGGAAGTTCGGTTCAAGGTAATCTGTACTTGATATCGAAAATCGACGAACGATTAATGGATTGCTACGAGGCGCATTTTGTTCTCGGGAGATACCTGAAAGGGCGTTTCAGGCTAGACGGGCAAGATTGTTTTTATTACCACTCCGCACGCAAGAATAATGAGCTTAGGCCGCTTAAAAGCTACCTGCAAAAGATCCTAAATGGGTACAAGGCTATTCTTCCCCCAAGCTCGCCTCTAATCTCCTGGCTGGAGAACCACGAGTTCGTAGAAACAATGGTCCCGAGAGTTCCTCCCCAGTTTCTTTTTGAGAGCTACCAGAAATTCGGCCCGCTAAAATCCCTTGTGGAGCGCTACGATCAGCTTTGCGTGAAAGTCTTCGTATTCTTCATCTTCCGCCCCTCCCTTATTAGCCGACTAAAAAAGTAACATCTCGCGCGCGATGTTCAGGGCTTTTATCGTCGATAAAAGATTGACACAGAGCGATGTGCATACATATATATGCATACAATGAGGTGCCGATGGAAAGCAAAAAACTAGGAAAAAAAGAACTCCTCGTGGGAATCAAGAGCTGGGTGAAGAAAGAAAAACAAGCCACCCTCATAGTCTTGGAATACCTATCCGAGATAGATCGGCGCAACCTCTGGCAGGAAGAAGGCTATTCAAGTTTAAGCGATTTCTGCATGCGTTACCTTGGTTACTCCGGACCAGAAGCGGCAAGACGCATCCACGCCGCTGGCTGCGTGGAGAAAATTCCCGAGGTGAAGCCCCTCTTAGAAGATAGTCGCTTATCTCTTTCGGCTATTAGTTTGATTGCGCCGCACATCACGGCCGCGAATGCACCTAAAATGCTTCCGTTGGTTGCCGGCAAATCGACGCGTGAGATCCCTGAGTTGCTTGCGGAGCACTTCGATGTGCCTTTGCCGAAAGAAGGAATCAAACTGCCCCATGATCCGGAACTCGAAAAGCTTCTCAAAGAGTATGAAGGTCTTTCTTCTGAGAAAGACCAGTTAGTCCTCATCAAGGATGCTTTGAAGATCGCGATAAAGCAGAAGCGTGCTTATTGGGAGCCGAAGAAAGAGGTTAATCGGCCCGTGAAAAAGCACACGCGTTACATCCCGCTAGCTAAGCGTCGGGAAGTGAGAAAGCAGTCCGACGGGCGGTGTGCTTACAAGTCTGATTCTGGTGTACGGTGTAACCAGACTGTGCATCTCGAATTCGATCACTCTGTCGCTTGGGCGCATGGCGGGTCTAGTCAAGATGCTGGCAATATTCGATTGCTTTGCAAAGTGCATAATCAGTTTCTTGCTCGGAATCAGTTTGAGAAGGCGCGGAAGTTTGTGCCTGCAACCTCGCGCGCGAGAGGTTCGGATGGGGATAATGCGCTTGGCGAGTCGGTCCGGGTCGCCGGGCGTGGTCGGGGTTGATTTTCTTGATTAAAGGTATTGATTGAGGATTTCGGGGAGCGTGAACGTCCCATCTGCCTTTTGATAGTTTTCCATCAAAGCGATTAACGTGCGGCCGACCGCTAGACCCGATCCGTTCAACGTATAAGCAAACTGCACTTTGCGATCGGCGGCTGACCGATAGCGGATACCGGCGCGGCGCGCTTGGTAATCCGTAAAACAGCTGCACGACGAGATTTCCATATAGCCGTTTGTTGCCGGAGACCAGACTTCGATGTCGTAGGTCTTGGCCGACCCAAAGCCCATATCACCGCCGCACAATAAAACCGTCCGGTACGGGAGGCCCAGGAGCTGGAGAATTTTCTCCGCATCGACCGTTAGCTTTTCCAACTCTGCAAAGCCGTCTTCCGGACGCGTGAATTTTACTAATTCGACTTTATTGAACTGGTGCTGGCGTTTGAGGCCCTTGGTGTCTTTGCCGTAGCTGCCGGCTTCGGAGCGGAAACAGGGGCTGTAGGCCGCATACTTAATGGGCAGAGCCGATTCTTCCAGAATCTCTTCGCGGTGGAAGTTCGTCACCGGCACTTCTGCCGTCGGGATGAGGAAGTAATCAAATTTCTCAATCCGGAAAACATCTTCTTCGAATTTGGGCAACTGGCCCGTGCCGGTTAATGCTGCGCGATTAACCATGAACGGCGGTTGGATTTCGGTGTAACCCGTAGCCGTGTGGGTATCGAGCATGAGCTGGATCAGCGCGCGCTCTAGTTTTGCGGCGAGGCCCGTGAGGAACACAAAGCGTGCGCCCGTGACTTCGCCCGCCTTTTTAAAATGCATCAACCCCATTTTCTCGCCGATTTCATCGTGCGTGAGGGGTTTGAAGTCGAACTTGGGGATCGTGCCCCAACGGCGGACTTCTTTATTGTCCTCGGCGCTCTTGCCCGGTGGCACGGAAGCATCCGGCACATTGGGCAGTTCCATAATCAGGGATTTGAGCTTTTCTTCGATTTCGGCGACTTGGACGTCTTGCTCTTTGATGGTCGTGGAGACGGTCTTCATCTCCTCCATCAACGCCGTGGCGTCTTGCTTGTTCTTTTTGAGTTCGGCGATCTGTTGCGAGGCTTGGTTGCGCTTTGCTTTGAGCGCCTCGACGGATTGGAGGGTTTGGCGGCGGCGCAAATCCAGCTCGATGAGCGTTTTGAGGACTTCTTTAGCGCCCTGCATGTTGCGCTTATCTAGACCCGCTTCTGCCCAGGCAGGATTTTCCACGACCGCTCTAATATCCAACATGCGCCTACTCCTCGATCTCCATCTTTTTGATCAGTGCTTTGATGGTGCCCGCGTCGCGGGCGGCGGGATTGCGGTCCAGATAGGTTTGGAACGCCTTCACACCCTCGGCATCTCGTTGCAACGCATAGTACACATAGCCCAGCTCGCGTTGCAACTCAGGGTCGTTGGAATCGAGGGCAATCGCCAGTTTGATGGCGGACTCGGCACTCTCTGCTTGGCTCTTCGAGCGGAAAGCACGGGAAAGAAGCAGGTAAGCGCGGATTTTTTCGGACTTAAACTCGGGCGTGTTTTCTCCCATGGGGAGGGCCGTGATCTTTTTGAGTTCCTCGATAGCCTCTTCCTGGCGGTTGTAGTCGACCAGCATTTCAGAAAGTTCGAGGATGAATTTGTAGTTGCCGGGATTATTGGCGACCTCACGGCGCATCGATTCGACGGCTTGGTCTTTCTGCTCCCGCAGCTGCTGGATTTTGGCCAAGTACCGGTGCACGCCAGGGTAGTTGGGCGTGATGCCCATCAAGAACCGCAAAACTTCCTCCGATTGCTGGTACGCCTTCATCTGGAAGAGCAAATCGGCTGCGCGGTAGAAACCCTCGCTATTGCGCCGGTCGAGTAAAGATGCCAACCGGAACTCCGCCACCGCTTTGTCCAATTCACCCACCGCTTCGAGCGAACGCGCTAGTGCCATGCGCACTTTGCTCTGGCGGTTATCGTAGTCGAGCGACTTATGGTAGTAGGTGATGGCTCGTCGGTATTCTTTGTTCTCGGCGTAAACCTCTCCCAAAACCCAGTACAGCATCGGGTTATTCGGCTCGGCAGAAACTAGGTTGTTTACAAATTTCACTGCGAAGTTCTTCTCGTAGCCCGTGACTTTAAGCTTCAGCCACTCGGAAAGGGCGTCGTAGTTTCGCGAATCGAGTGTATAGGCTTGGGAGAAAAAACGGGCGGCATCGCGCGCGCCGTCTTTTTTGTACACCAGACGAAGTTTACCGGCGTAATACATGATTTCGGAATCCGACGGATTAATCTTGGCAGCTTTGAGAAACTGGTTGAGTGCTTCGTTGAAATCTTCACGCTTGTAATAGTGCTTTCCGAGGGCGACATAGGGCTTTTCGCTCTCGGGGGCTAGCGCCAGCGCTTGAGTGAGCAGCTGGTGTCCCCGATCGAAGTTGTACTGCTCTGTTTCGAGCATACCAAGCTTGATATAGCCCATCGCCTCGGTGGGATCCTTCTGGATCGCGCGTTGGTAGCAACTCATTACGCGGCGGAAATCCTCATAGGAAGTCGCCGTTTTTTCCATGACCTCGCCGAGCTGGATGAGCGCTAAGCCATCGTTGGGAGCTAAGAGCTGCGCCGCCTGGAAAAAGCGCAGCGCTTCCTCGGTTTTGCCCTGGGTCAGCAGGCCCGTGCCCTGCTCCTGAAAATAGGTCGTCTGGTATTCAGCGGCTGCGGCGAGTTTTTTCAGCGTTTCTGGCTTGGTATCTAAACCCTTCACGCGCTTTTTCAGAAGCTCATTGCCGCCTTTGAGGTAGTAGAACGCGAGCTGAAAAGCTTGGCTGGCTTCGACAGAGTTTCCGGCGAGCTCCTGGAGTTCGCCGAGGCGCTGGAAGGCATATCCAGCGACATCTGGCGTGCTAAAGCGAGCCAGGCGGCCAGCCGTTTCAAAAAGCCCGCGCGCATCTTTTAGTCGGTTTTCTCCGACCGCAGCATCCGCCAAAACAATGTAGGTTTTCGGGTGGAGGGGGTTGCGCTTGAGTGCCTCAACACCTTCGCGTTGAGCGGTGGGCGAATCGCCCCCCTCGAGGGAAATCTTAGCCAAGTAGTAATGTGCCCGGACGTTCTGGACATCCGCTTTAACCGCATCGATCAAAATGCTTTTGGCTTCAGATAAATTGCCCGCGGTGTAGTGTAATTCACCGATGAGCAATAAGTTGTCGGCCGCAGCCGGATCGGTTTCGGCCGCTTTAAGGGCGAATTTCTTCGCTGCTTCGAGGTTGCCTTCAGCCACTGCGACAATGGCTTCCGCGCGGAACAGCTCACTGGCCTGCGGATCGGTTTTTCTCGCACGTGCGATTACTTGCTCGATTTCCGGACGCCGGCGTTTGGCCTGCTCGGCGTCGAACGCTAAGCCAGCAGAAGCGGTCGCCAAACGGATCAAGAGCGCTGGGTTACGGGGATCGAGATCAATCGCTTCTCGTAAAAGCTCGTAGGCGCCTTTGGTGAAAAGCAGCGTATCTTGCGAAAGCAGCTGCGCGGCTTCGTCTCCGAGGGTAACGGCTTTTTCTTCCGCGGAGGCAGAGCTCCCCAGCGCCTGAGGCGGGGGCGCATCGGAAATCATTTCCGGCGCTTTTTCTGCTTCGGGTTGAAAGAACACCCAGCCCAAACCCACCACCACGATCGCGATCGCGGCGGCGTGTAAGGGTTTAAGCTTGCGTGTCGGTTTGGCTTCGGCGACGGGCGGTGCGAACTCTGCCAAGACCTGCGGTTCGACGGCTTCCCCTACGGCTCCCGGAGTCGGAACGGGAATGAGTGCCGTTTTGCCCGCAGAAGGTGCGGGCACAGTGCCCACTTGGGTCGCATCGGGCGGTGGCGCCTCGGCTTCTGCCGAAAAGAGCTCTTCGATCTCAGATTGGTGGATGGTGTGGCCTGGCTCCACCGGATTTTCAAGCCGCGTCTTGCCGGAACGATCGTCGGGTTTTGCTTCAGACTCGGAGAAATCCCGGCGGGTCTTGCCGCCTTCCGCTACCGCATCTTGAGATGCGGAGGGAGCCGAAAGCTGTGTCGCTCCCGCTGGCGGGTGGTATTCGTCGGCGTAAATACGTTTAATGAAGGCATCGTAGAAAATGGGGTGTGCTGAAAGTTTCTGCCATTCATGAAAGGGCTCTGTCGAAACCTCTTCTTCGCCCGTAAACCGGCCCGCTTGGATGCGTTTGGTGATCTCCTTGGCGGAGTACTCCCCTAGCACCTCGAGTAGGCGGTTGCGGATTTTATAGCGTGTGGCCAAGTTAGACAGTTTCCTGTTTAGGCGCCCGGTTGCTCTGCATCCGGAAAAGGTTTGTGCTCAAGTGTGCAATGCGTGTCATGTGCCCCAAGAGATCCAAATGTACCGACGAGGAGTCTTGGCTTTGTTTGATGCCGCTATGCAACCGACGCAAGTGCCGCTCGGTGAGATCTAAAGAAAGCCGATCGATTTCATCCAAGGAGGAAAAGAGCTGCTTCTCCAGCCCCGGGGTGCGGAGGCTGAAATACGCTGTCGAAAGGCGCAGGCAAGTAATCACTTTCTCGTGAAACTGCACAATCTCCATCCACCCCTCGCGGGAGAACACATAGCCCTTAGCCCGGCATTTATAAACGAGCGAAACGATATTGTTCGCGACGATATCCCCGATATTTTCCATATCGTTCGTGCGGATTAGGATTTCGAATTCCTTATCGACCTGTGCCTGCGTCATCTCCCCTTGCGAGAGGCTGGTTAGGAAGCGTTTGATTCCCTTATTCAAGAAATCGATTACTTTGTCGTTCGCTCGAAACTGTTCGACGGCTTGAGTGCTCCCGCCTTGGAAGAAATCCAAGCAGCGCATCATCAAGCGCTCCACAGCATCCGAAAGCCGTAGAAGCTCCCGCTGCGCCTGCGCCAGCGCCAGTTCAGGAGTCGCAAGACTGCTGCGATCCAAGTACTGGAAGTGGAAAGGCCCTTCGGATTCTTTCGAGGGAACCATCAGGGTTACGACTTTTACGCCCCAATTCAAAAATGGCAGGAACAGCACCGCGAGCGATAAGTTAAAAAACAGATGCGAAAGCGCGACTTCGTGGTTCACACCGACATTTAAAGCTTCCAACCCACGCGCGATGTATTTCTGGAATGGCCAGAAAATGACAATACCCGCGAAACGCGAGAGCAAGCTCCCGAGCGCGGCCTGCTTGCCCGGAATATCCCCGGTCAAACTCGCAAAGTACCCCGTCGTCGTGGACCCCAGGTTGGCCCCGAGCACCCACGGCAAGGCATCGAGCACGGTCCCTTGCTGCGCCATTACTAACGACATCGCAAAAGTCACTGTCGCGGCGCTGCTATAGGTCAGGGCAGAGAAGCCCGCCGCCAATAAGAAACCCAACACGGGCCGCGAACGCATATATTCCGAAACGGCCTGAAACACCGGCTCATTCCGCAACGCATTCCCAGCTTGCCCTAAAACATCGAGTGAAAAAAACACCAACCCGACAAAAAGCGCCACCCGCCCAAGCCGTTTTATCGACGCATTTCCAATAAACGACTCTGTGATAAACCCGAGCGCCAGGATCAACAGCCCATACTGCGAAATTTTGAAAGCCAGCAGCTGGACCATCAATGTCGATCCAATACCCGCCCCGAGTGAGACCGCCAAAGTCTGCGGCAAACTAAGCAAGCGCGCGTTCGCGAGGCTCACCAACATGGCCGTAACAGCGCCACTGCTGCATAAGAGCATGGCGATCAAACCACCGAGCGCAACTCCGCGCCATTTATCGCGCGTGGATTGATTTAGCCAGTTTCGGAACTGTGAGCCGCCGAGAAGCTGAATGCTCTTAGAAAGCTCGCCAATTGCATAAATCAAAAGGCAAGACCCGCCGAGCAACTGAACTAGATCGAGATTCAAGCAACCTCCTAAGTCGGCCTTGCCTTGAACAGGCCGGCCGTCAAACTCGGTACTGCAAAAGAGGGACTAAGCTGGGGAGAGGAGCGCCTTCGCAAAGGCCTTGGGTTCAAAGGGTAGTAAATCTGTCGCCTTTTCACCCACCCCGATGAAACGAACCGGAATGTTTAATTCACTCACGAGTGACAGGACAGCGCCGCCTTTGGCTGTGCCATCCAGTTTCGTGACTACCACCCCAGTCAAACCTAAGGCCTCGTGGAACTGTTTTGCTTGGGCCAAAGAGTTCTGCCCGAGCGTTCCATCGACGACCATCCAAATCTCGTGAGGCGCGTCAGGGATTACTTTCTGCATCACTTTGTGCACGCGCTTGAGTTCGTCCATCAAGTGCGTCTTCGTGTGCAGACGGCCTGCAGTGTCTAACAACACCACATCCATCCCGCGCGACTTACCAGCCGAAATCGCATCGAATGCGGTAGCGCCGGGATCGGCGCCTTCTCGGCCTGCGACAAATTCAGTGCCTGAGCGTTCAGCCCACACCCGGAGCTGCTCGACGGCCGCAGCTCGGAACGTGTCACAAGCTCCTAAAAGGACTTTCTTGCCGTCCTC
>JAIEOG010000409.1 GCA_019750655.1 bacterium | reverse complement strand
CAGCCCTTTGCGCGTGCGGAGTATGGTTTTGTCCCGATGGATGTCGTTCGCCTGGAATCTTACGACGAGGAAGGCATCACGATTGCCTATGCAGCTCCCGGCAAGGGTCCTTTTCGAAGGGAAACCATTGCTTTCGAGGAGTGGACCACCAGCTCGGCGACTAAAGCCAGTATCCAAGGGTACACAGAAACCAGTGGCGATCTGCAAGCTATTGTCGAGTACTTGGGCCTTCCTATGGACAGGCTACGCACGAGTTCCATCGGCCGAGAAGTCGCGACTGAAATGATTTTAGAACAAATGGTGCGGCAGCTCCTCTCCGTTCAGCACCGCCAGCGCTTGGGTTACTGGAAAATGCTGCCCGCTTTCGCCGGCATGTATGCGGAAGAGCAGAAAAGCAAATGGCTCGGGCACAAGGTAGTCATTGAAAGAATGGTCTTCAGCCACCAATCGGGGGCACAGAAAACCGAACAATGGATAGGGGTCCTAAATAGCGCTTCTAAAGACGAGCTTCGCTTGGACACAGGTGGACGGATCCCGGTGCGGGCCCTCCATTTCACTCTGCCCCAGCAAGGGAAATTCCCGGTTCCCACAGACTGGCTACGGATTTCCCTGCTCGATTAGGCCCGAACCTTTACTCGATTTTTTCTATCTGCGCGCGCTCGAAGTGTTCTACTACCCCGCTCTTTTTCACGATGATGCCGCTGCCGTAGAGTGTTTTGTTCTGCAAGTTCACGAGCTGGGTAATCTGATCGCCGAAGCCCTTCTCATACCAGCCCAAGAAATACTCGCCATTCGTAGTTTTGAACGCCTTGTACGGAAACGGGCCCCACCATTTGTCACCGGCTTTGCCACTTAAGAATCGGTAACGGACACCGTCTTCAGCGTAGCGGATTTGGTAGTGGCCACCGTTGTCATAGCGGTAGGTCAGTTGCTTGCCATTGAGCTCTGCCGTCAAACCCTCACTCGCCTGCCCCATGCTGGATACCAGCAGCAAAATTCCCAGAATAGATTTCACTGGTCCCCCAAAAAAAAGGCCCGCCGAAGCGGGCCTTTTGAGAACTATCAGCTGCGCCGCGCTTACGCGTGGGCAGGCTTTTTGGCTTTTACCGGAGCCGAGTGGCTGCTAATGCGCATTCCGTAGAAAGAACGGTACACGAAGAACAAGCCAATCACGAAGAAGACCAGCCCAATGTAAAAGGCCGATTCTTTCGCCGCGACTGCAATTTCGACTGCCAGAAGCCCGAAGAGCGTCGTGAACTTAATGACCGGGTTCAAGGCCACGCTGGACGTGTCTTTGAACGGGTCACCGACTGTATCGCCGACCACCGTCGCTGCATGCAGCGGGGTGTTTTTCTCTTTCAAGTCGACTTCCACGACTTTCTTCGCGTTATCCCAAGCGCCACCGGCATTCGCCATGAAGATCGCTTGGAAGAGCCCCACCGCCGCAATGGAGATGAGGTAGCTCGCGAAGAATGTCGGATCGAAGCAGGCGAATGCCAGCGTCAAGCAGAAGACCACGCCGAAGATGTTGACCATCCCCGCCTGAGCATACTGCGTGCAGATTTGGACCACTTCGCGAGAAGCTTCTACCGAGGCGGCCTTTTCACCGTCCAGGCGGATGTTCTTTTTGATGTAGTCGACTGCACGGTAAGCGCCGGTCGTCACAGCTTGCATGGAAGCGCCTGTGAACCAGTACACCACCGAACCGCCCATGATGAGCCCTAAGAGCACGACTGGCTCCAAGAGGTTCAACTGGAGATTGAGCAACAAGATGATCGAGAAGATCATTGTTGTAGCGCCGATCACCGCAGTTCCAATGAGCACCGGCTTCGCCGTGGCTTTAAAGGTATTGCCCGCAGAATCGTTTTCTTCCAGCAAGTGCTTGCCGCGCGTGAAGTCAGGAGAGAAACCGAAGTCTTTTTGGACCTCTGCTTTGATCCCGCTGATGCCTTCCATCTGCGAAAGCTCGAACACCGACTGAGCGTTGTCCGTCACTGGGCCGTAGCTATCCACCGCAATGGTGACAGGGCCCATGCTGAGCATCCCGAAAGCGACCAAGCCGAAGGCGAAGACCGCTGGGTAAACCATGACGCTACCCAATTCTGCCGAGGAAGTGAGGTAAGCCACAAACATCAGAATGGAGATGGAAAGACCTTTCCAAAACACGCTGAAGTTCCCGGCCACTAAGCCCGAAAGTACCGTCAGAGACGCGCCGCCTTCGCGAGACGCCTGGACGATTTCCGCGACGTGCTTGCTCTTGGCAGAAGTGAACGCCTTCGTCAATTCCGGGATCACCGCAGCAGCCAAAGTACCGCAGCTGATGATCGTCGATAGACGGAACCACAAGGTGCCACCCATATCGCCGAGGAAGAAGTAGCTCACAGCGTACGTAATGAGGATCGAAACGATCGAAGTCACCCAGACCAAGTAGGTCAGCGGCTTTTCAAAATCGAAGTGATCGACGTTTTCGTAGGCAGCTTTAGCCACCGCACGCGTCACGATGTACGACGCAATCGACGCGCCGATCATCAAAATACGCATGAGGAAGATCCACAGAATCAGCTTCGCTTGAATGTCGGCGGCACCAGCCGTCGGCATTAAGTGGCCGTCCGCGCCTGCCTGCATACCCACTGCAAGGACGATGAAGCTGATAAGAGCAACACCCGTCACGCCGTAGGTTTCGAAACCGTCGGCCGTCGGACCGACAGAGTCACCGGCGTTGTCGCCAGCGCAGTCGGCAATCACGCCCGGGTTACGCGCATCGTCTTCTTTGATATCGAAGACGATTTTCATCAAGTCAGAGCCGATATCGGCGATTTTCGTAAAGATCCCGCCGCAGATACGCAGCACGGAAGCACCCAACGATTCCCCGATGGCGAAGCCGATAAAGCAAGCGCCTGCATTTTCTGGGGCAACGAAGAGCAAGATGAGCATCATCATGATGAGCTCAACGGAAATCAGGAGCACGCCGATGGAAATACCGGCTTTGAGCGGGATATCCATCAAAGGGAACGGCTTACCGCGCAACGAAGCGAAGGCCGTGCGGCTGTTCGCATAGTTGTTGATGCGAATACCGAACCAAGCCACTGCGTAAGAACCCAAAATCCCCAGAAACGACCAGCCGAGAATGAGGAGCACTTTCTGCGCCGGCATCGATTCCAAGAAACCAAAGTAAAAAACGATACAAGCGCCGATGAAGACTTCGAACACCACCAGAAGCTTGCCCTGCTGAACCATATAGGTTTTGCAGGTTTCATAAATCAGGTGAGAAACCCCGAGCATCGATTTGTGAGCCGGAAGGTTCTTAATGCTGATGATCTCGTACACGCCGAAGATCAGCCCCAGCACACAGATAACCACCCCGCCCAAGAGCAGCTGGTGGCCTGTCATCGCCAATCCGAACACGGAATAAGTCCCGTGGAAGGCCGGTAAGTGGAGATCGGCTTCGCTAGCAAAAGCCGGCACTGCCATTAACATCAGGGCGAGTGCATAACCGCCCCATTTGCTTAGAGTTCCTTGCATTGGTGTTCCCTTTTTTTCCTATTAAATAAAAAGCTAGAGGTCTCCCGAAGCCGCAGAGGCTAGCATGAAAGATCCTGAATGACACTACTATCTTGCCAAACACTTGACTAAAGGACGGGGCCCCGGGATGACGGGGATATGAGGGTATTTGGGCTTCTGCTTTTCTTATCGACCGCCGCGAATGCGGTGCCCGTAATGGAAGTCGTGACCGCCGATGCGGGGCCACTGAAGCTTGTTTGGGACAATATTGAGCTCACGACTAAGCAGGGCTCGTACTCTAAGGATTACTACTGTCGAGTCCGAGCGAAGATAGAGGGCTTCCTGACCAAGCAAGAGGCCGAGCGCTTTGTCGAGTTCTACGACCTCGTCGGCGTTGGTAACGAAGCCAACCACCGGCAGGTGTGCCGAGAATGGGCCGTAGAAAAAGCGAAAACCTGGAACGAAGTCATTGGGCGGCTCGCAGCCCTCCACAGGGAAACAAAGAAGGTCGCCAATACGGAGGGAGAACGCGTTAAGTATAGCTTCCTAAAGCTCTGTTACCGCGATGCGCTCCAAATAGATTATGACCCCACCCCCTCCGACAGCTGGCGCATGCACCAGATCTTTGTCTTAAAACAAACCGTAGCGTGCCCAAAGCAGGGAACTCACTAATGTTGCACTGGATCTTTTTACTAACGGTCCCCGCCCTATTCGCCGGCCCTGTCTCGGAAACTCTTTCGGAGTCCATGGGTAAGCTTCATCTGGAATGGGATGAGGTCAAAGCCGCGGCTCCCGTTAATAAGAACTACTCCACGGAATCGGACTGTAAGGTCCGCGCAAAAGTCGCTGGCTACGACCACCCCGACTCCATCGAACGCACCCTAAGCGCTAGGAAAGATGTCTATGTGGGGTCGTCCGCCGAACCGGGTGAAGAGTTCGATCGCTGCAAGACTTTCGCCCGCGAAACTTTCGCCCCCCTGGCAAAAGCGCTCTCTGCAAGTTCACTCCTACAATCGGGGCTGCGTGCGTCCCAAGACGACGACGAGACCTTCTTCGATCATGTGAAGGTTTGTTACTACGACGATGTGGTGGTGAGCTATCTGCCTAGCGATTCCAATACCTGGGAAATCAAAGGCTTCACGACAGTAAAACGCATCGTCCCCTGCCCGTAACACCGCAGCGTTATTTCTTTGGGTGCGTCCTGAAGACACAATCTGGAGTGGCGTCTACGTAATAGTTCTTATCTGCGCAAAAGAATCCACCGCGCCGGGCACTAAAGAATACGCCATCCGCGGATCGCTCGACAGATCGGACCGAGCACCAAGACCAGCGCGAGTCTTCGGCGGCTTGCTTGGCGACCACTTCTTCTGCGCGCACCTGAAAAGCCGCTGGTTCCATCTTACACGCCAGGGCCGGCAGGGCACTGAGAAGCAAAAGCCATGGAAGTCGTTTCATGCGGAAATACTAACACGGCCTTTCCCAAGAAACGAATTTCGGGTTTACCACTCGCGTCGGAGGGTACTCAAAGAAACTCTAAGGGTGATAGATTTTTGATTTTGCGGCGTTTTTAATACTGAGCAAAGCGTTTGGATCGTTATCGAAGCGCCAATCGCGCTGACCGGCGTCCCTCATATCGATATTAAAATACATAACCGTGGTGAATCTGGGGAACTTTCTGGGGATTTCTAGCATCAACGCATTCTGAATCCATTCGGCCTTGCTCGTGCCAGCCGGAGCCACCTCTGAACAACCCGTTTCGGCTACCATCATCGGCTTACTTGGGCTTAAAGCTGCCAGCTTTTCATAAGTGGATCCAAAAACTTCTGTGAAACTTTTCCAACGCCCCCAATTCCAGTTGTAACCATCGACCGCAATGATATCGACAAAGTCATCCCCCGGATAAACTTTGCTCACTTCAATAGAAGGTTGGTTTGTTTCTTCTTCTAAGTGGTCTATGTTGGGACTCCAAACCCATTTCACCGATTTTTTGTCAGCTCCATAAAGTTCGAACTGCTTTTCCGTTAACCACCGTAGGTGCTTCCAAAAATGGATATAGTCAGAGCCGTCTGGAGAATTTGTCCCGACTCCAGGAGACCAACCATACCATCGAGAATTCATCTCATGAGCCGGACGTAACAACATCTTCAAGCCATTATCTTTCAAGCACTTTGCCATTCCCAGAGCCCAGCTATTCACATGCGGATCCAGCCGGCCCTCAAAAAAATCGGCGTTGTTAGGTTGGCTTTTCCTGAAGTCAGGATTTCCTCCATGCTTATCTCCTGCTTGCAGGGTCATCATCACCAAACCATGCTTGCTAGCAGCTTTCACCGCAGCGCAGGGGAAATCCCATTGGGACGGAGGAGGCAAGTTGGGGTATTCACCCCTCAAAAGGGGGTAATAAAGCCCCACCACCCCCGGATCAACCCCTACTTCGCTCTTGTACACAGCGTAAGTCTCCTCCGAATGGAGATCCATGTCCTTCAAGGGCATTTCCACTCCGAGAACTCGGCGAGTGAGAGTGGCATAGTATTCTGAATCAGAGGGGTAACCGTAATAGCCTCCGATTTTCATCGGGCCCACCGAACCACTTAGAAAGGTGCAGACTTGGCTAGCGGGGTCAGAGCGCACACACGCCCGAATTTCATTTTTTGTGGTCTGGTATTGAGGAGGCACTTTTAGAGTGGAGCTAAATTTCCCAGGCGCAGGGCAATTGGCCGAAGCAACACAAGTCGTAGTTTGGCCTATCCAAACCGGTTTTGAACTTACGCTATCCACGATTGCGAAATAGACAGTAACAGCGCTCGAGCGATCGACAGCTCCAAGAGCCCAGCCGTCGATTTTCATTTTATCGACCACCCCCGGCGATGCCCAATTGGCAACGGAGTAGGAATTGATACCGCCAATCACCCGCATATCTGGAACGCTGTCACTCCTCAGGGAGCCCTTTAGCAAACCATATTTCTGAGTGTCCTCCTGAGACTGAGCGTAGGCTCTGATTTCGACGGGCGCCCCCAATGATTGGTAAGGCGCAGGGAGTGTGAATTTTAGATCAAAGCGGCCAATGGCATCTACACCGTTGACTCCTTGAGTGGTCGTAGCTTGCGCGACCCACACCTGATCCAATGAATCATAGTGGTGGCCCGCCCATTTGTGTTGGGGATCCACAATGAAGATATGAACCGTTACGGGTTTGCTGATGTTGTTGGGAACTGGGCTTAAGAGCTTGCTGGGGTCCATCGCCCAGCCACTCACGTGAATCTGATTATTCCCCAACGCACCGGAGGAGGACTCAATCACTCCCACCGGACGGATACCATCTGTTGGGCCAAGGAGAAAGTTTTGCATTCCCACCGGAGCTGGGTTTGGCGGGGTTGCGTTTGCTGTCAGAGAAAAGAAGAGAGAAAGCTGGAGAGCGAACGCACAGGATCTTTTCATTTACTGGCCTCTAGACGTTCCGTGGGTGAACAGCTGAATAAGCGCTTATCTTACCGAAAAACCATCAGGCAATTATGGAGGGGCTCTTGTCTCTTAGTTACAAGAGGTTATGGGCGTAAAGTCGGAATGCAGTAGGTATCAACATAATCTTTTCACAAATCCTTGACATACTGATCACTCGATTTCTTTAACCCTCGCTTTTCGGAGTTGCATGTCAGCCAAGCCATTTTTCCTTTGGTACACATTTTTTTTCCTCTCTTTCAGCGCTCTTCCTGGTTTTGCAGAGGTTCCCGTTGGGGGAAGTCAGATTAACGCTGTCGTTGCGGGTGCCGATCCTACGGGAAAAAAGGCCTGTTCGTTTGAACTGCAGCAAGCGGCAAATGAGGCCGCAACCAAAAACGTGCCGACAACCCTTTATATTCCTGCTGGGTGGTACAAACTGGATAAACCGCTCACGGTCCGAACAAGCGTGGTCATGGATCCGGACGCTCGCTTGGTTGCAACCGCTCCCATGCCTGTCCTTTTACAAATCGGAAGTGAAGGTGCACCGGTGAAAAACGGCACCGTATCAGGCGGAATCTTGGATGCGGCAAATTTGGCGGATACAGGCCTAGTAGTTGCGGCAGCAGAAAATATTACGCTTCGAGATATTACGGTTTGGGATTCGCGGATCGCATTTCGAATTGGTTATGCCGGAAGGAAAGCACCCTATGGCGTTCGCACTAGTGGATTAGTGAGCGATCGACGTCAACGGATGATTGAAACCGCCAAGGGTGAATGGGTGGCCGATCGAGCTACTTCCATCCCGCCCTATTCCTATGGCCTTCTAGTCGATAATGCTACCGACGGAAAATACACGCTCTCTGTCTTCAAAGGGGTCCAAACTGGAGTGCGCACTAATTCTAGTGGGGACTTCTATTCTGAACTCCATGTTTGGACCCACTTCCAGGGGGGCCACGGTTACACCGACGTCGCGTTTGAAGATCGAGGCCATGACAATACCTGGATTGGGTGCATGGCCGACTCTGTCGCCAAAGCAGGCTTTTTGCTCGTGGGAGATCGCACAAACATTATAGGATCTAGAATCTACAATTACGGACCGAAAGAAGGCGATCAATTTAAGTCACCGACTCAAGCGGTAGCTTTCGAATTGGCCCATCTCGACATGAAAGTTTCCATTCTGGGAGCAACGATCCACACTGGAAATCCTGCGTTTCCTATTAAAGGCACTCTTCGAGTCCCTGGAGGCAATCCAGACAGAGCGCCGAATCTTACCGTGACTGGGATTTTTAACGATAGTGTGACCTATCCCTATTCAGGAAATACCGTGATATCTCCTGAGGACCACAACCTCTTGAATGGTATGAGATACGAAAACCGTTAAGGTCAGTTTTAGATGCCATGCCCCCAAAAAAAAGCTCCGTAGGAGTGGACGGAGAGCAACTCCCATGTTAAGCAGCTAGAACAAAATGCGTTTTTCAATAGTGGGGGCGTAGCTCAATTGGGAGAGCACTAGCTTTGCAAGCTAGGGGTCGCCGGTTCGACCCCGGTCGCCTCCACCAGTCTTCGCCCCCTGTCGGGGGCTACGCCTGGCAAGCCAATCCAAGCCAATAAAAAATCTCCGACGCAGCAACATAAGGCGAAGACGGACTCTATTTGACCGGCACTGAGTTTGAACTTCTTAGGCCCTTTGTATATCTACCACCTGCGAAGTCTCTTCGCCCCCTGTCGGGGGCTACGCCTGGCAAGCCAATCCAAGCCAATAAAAAATCTCCGACGCAGCAACATAAGGCGAAGACTGTCCGGCCTAGCCTCAGGCGAAGACGGACTCTATTTGACCGGCACGGACTTTGAACTTCTTAGGCCCGATGTATATCTACCGCCTGCGAAGTCTCTCGAAACCCTCCGAGATCTACATCGGAATGACCGAAAATCTGACTGTGCGATTAGCGGGCCACAACAGCGGCCAATCACCACACACCGCAAAATTTAAGCCATGGTTCTACGAAGCCGTGATTTGGCTCCCTAGTAAACGGAAAGCGATAAAATTCGAATCGTATTTAAAATCCCACTCCGGCCGCGCCTTCGCTGCCAAACATTTTTAGAAGCATCAATCAGCGCCCAACGGTTACCCGCTCCAGCCGCAAAGTGAAGTTCGGCATCGGCCAGAAAATGTCCGCCCCAGTAGCGATTGCTAACATGGCATTGGATTTCCAGAAGCGGATACCCGGAGTGGATTCGACATAAGGCCGGACCAAAGGGAGCGTCCGAAGGCGCTTAAAACCGAACTCTGTAAGCAGGGCTTGGGTACGGTGATCCAAAGCGCACACGGCGTCGACCTGTAATGTCATCACAGGCTCTGAAGTTCCCTCTTTGCGCTCTACTTCGTCCCACAAAACCCCCAAAAGATTGGCGACCGCATTCTGGTTTGGTGGTGCTTCGATATAAACCACAGCCACGCTAAGCTCACCGGCCGCTCGGCGAACAATAATAAAGGCGCTCAGATTTTCTGTATCGACTGTCCAGTGACCACTGATCTCGTAGCGCAGAAGTTTGGCCAAGCCATCCCACTCTACTGGACGCGTGCCCTTCTGCTTGAATCGGTGCGTATGGCGGATGAGGGCCCCAACACGCTCAGAAGCGGCTCGTTCGCCAAACTCGATCAAAGCTTGTGGGCACTTTTTCGCCAGGAGCGGTTCGCAAAACAGAATAACGGCTAAACCCCACAGAAACCGCATCCAACAGCTCCCCATTTTCTCAGACGACTAAGACCGACCGCCGTCGACTTGGTTCATAAGGGGCAAATCCCGCTGCGTGACGAGATTGACTACCAGCCCCGCACGGCCAGCGCGTGCCGTGCGTCCCACCCGGTGCACGTAGTTTTCCTTGGATTTCGGCAGGTGGTAATTGATCACGCGCGAGACGTGATCCACATCCAACCCGCGGGAAGCCAAATCGGTGGAAACCAAGAGAGGGACTTTGCCCTCACGAAACGCACGGAGGTTCTTCCGCCGCTCGATCTTGTCCATTTCGCCGCGGTACACGACGCACTCTTGCCCAGCCTCTCGTACCAGGCGCGCGACTTCATCACACTGGTCGCGTGTATTCACGAAAATCAGTGTGCCGCCACTGACGGGCCGTTCCAGTTCTTTTTGGAGAAAAGGAAACCGAACTCCATCCTTAATGAATAGGCGTTTGGTACTCAAAGTCGGCGCTAGGTGGTTCGCATTTTTGCAGCGGATCACTTCAGCGGCCGTGAAAAGCTCCGAGATCAGCGTCTGCACTTTGGGCGAAACCGTAGCGGAGAAAAGCGCTAGCTGGACCTCTGGCTGACAACCCGCCACGATGCGTTTGGCGTCATCGATAAACGTCGGGTCCAGCATCTGATCGGCTTCATCGAAAACCAGCACGCGCACATCGCTTAAATTGAGCAGTTTTCGATCCAGCAGCTGCAAGAGGCGCCCCGGAGTGGCCACTAAGACTTCGAAACACCCTTGGATGTTTCGGCGCGCCACATCCATCCCCACCCCGCCCAAGACAGTACGCACGCGTAGGCGCGTATCGTGGGTGAAGAGCTTAAACACTTTTGAAACCTGTTCACCCAACTCTCGCGAGGGGACCATGACCAATGCGCGTGGGTGGCCATCACTGCGTACGGGTTGGCCGTCATTCTCTAAGCCTTTGAGCTGGTGCAAAACAGGTAATGCATAGGCCAAAGTTTTGCCCGAGCCTGTTTGCGCCACCCCTACAACCGATCGTCCCGTGAGGAGCAATGGCAAGGCAGCGGTTTGGATTTCAGTGGGCGTCGTGAGGCCTTTATCGGCGAGCGTCCGCGCAAGAGAATGCAGCAAATGAATGTCAGAGAACTTAGCCATCTTTGATTAGGCCTGGCCTTCAAAAGTGCGCAGCGCCTGCTCCAATTCTGCGACCGTCACGAGGCGCGACCGGGTGTCGCCCTGAAACGGGAGAATGCGGAAACCATCGAACGCAGAGACTTCCTTATCCCCATCCATAATGATGGCTTCGACTTCAACGGACGCTAGCGGCAAGAGCGCTTCGCGGCATTCAAAGACAACGGAATCTTCTTTCGACTCGGAATAGTCTTCAAAGCCGACATCAGCCTTTTGATCGAAAACCGAGACATAAACCGGGACATCATTGCCGTGGCGGTAAAGCTCTAAAATGTATCCATCGACTTGAGCGGGCGTTTGTTTTTCCATAGGGAGACCGGTTTAGCAGACTCCGGAGATCAACGGAACAAGCTTCAGGGCATGTTAGCGAGCTCAACTGAGAAATCCTGGTGAGAATTGCCTCTCTGCAGCAAACTTCCGCACTCGCACTGCTCAAATCACCCGACTCCCTTGTCCTCCGTGCACGAATGCTTTGGCGCGCGCATTGCACACCCGTTGCGTGCCATCTTAACTGGA
>JAIEOG010000114.1 GCA_019750655.1 bacterium | reverse complement strand
CTTCCCGTACTTCATTATTGTCGGAACGCGTGCTTAAAATCCCCGACCCAATCCGAACAAATCCCGGCAGCTTCGCGAGCGTAGCCCCAAGCCTTAGCGCGGTCTGAGGGGAATGCCTTTTCAGGAACAACAGCAATCGATCGCGCCGTAAGTGCCTTACCCGGGAAGGTCCAGATCCACCCCTGCGACGTTAGAGTTGCAGCATCGGTGTCGTGGAAAAAACAATGCGCACCGAGATCCATCAACGCTTTCAAGGTCAGTAGATCTTTGGCGTGGCACCACAACCCTGGCTGCAACAGAAAATCCGCATCGACAAGGAACTGCGCCGAATCGTGGCCTAACCGCCAGCTCCCGCCCTCGGCTCGGACATCGATCTCCGCCTGAAACCCTTGTGCGAGGGCTTGGCGAATGTAATCCGGGTGGTTTTCCCACTCGGGCTGCGGGCCAGAGAGGTTACCTCGGTGGGAAATGAGAAGGTATTCCGTTGGAATCACTCTTTGGAATTCGCCGATACTCAGGGTTTCGTCAAATGCCCAAGTCGGCTAAGGTGGGCCGCATGACGGATCTTCGGAATGAACTAGGGCCTCTGGCAGGGTTGGTCGGCACGTGGCGCGGGGATAAAGGGCAAGATAAAGCCCCTTCCGATAAGCGCGGCACGCAAGACAATGTCTACCGCGAGGAAATCGTCTTTGAACAACTGGGACCCATCCAAAATCACGAGCAAAACCTGCATGTATTGCGCTACTCCACCAAGGCCTGGCGCCTCGGCGAACCCGGGACTTTCCATGAAGAACTTGGGTATTGGAGCTGGGAACCTACGACCCAGGAAGTTTTGCGCTGCTTTTTAATCCCCCGCGGCATTTCCCTCATTGCGGGCGGCAAAGCGGAGCGGGATGCCACGGGTTTTAAGCTCATGGCCCAACGCGGATCCTGCACATTTGGTATTTGCGTGAACCCTTTTTTGGATCGGGAGTTTCAAATCGTTTCTTACGAAATGACCCTCAAAATCCTGAGCCCCGACAGCTTTGCCTACGCGCAAGACACGGTGCTCCAACTCCCCGGCAGGAAAGACCTTTTTCACCATACGGACACCAACACGCTATTCCGGGTTTCTTAGACTCGCCGCACCAGCAAAATCTATTTCACAATTGTTAAGTTTCCTACGTCTCTCTTCCGAGAAGGGGCTAGGAGGCTCGCATGCGTATTCGCACGATCTCAGACCTCGGTACTTATCTTAAAGACACCGGTCTTTCGCCGGAACGGCTCGCAAAGACAGTGGGCATCTCCAACATGACTCTGCGTCGCTTGATGGAACGGCCGCCGGAGTCGGCGATTCCCAAGCGCTACTTGGTCACGCTGAATTACCACTTAGGCGGCATGCCGGATTCGGCAGCATTTAACTCTGAGCAAGACTTTGCTCCCTTGATGGAGAGCCTCGCCGAAGCAGGCAGCAAACTCACCGAGGAAGAAATCCTGGCGATTCAGGACCGGATTCGCAAAAAACTTTCTGAAACCGACACGCAGACTTTCGCCGCTCTAACACAGACTCTCTTGCGCGTTGTAGCGCTCCCCACGAAGCCCAAATACCGGGCACTCGCATTGGGTGCGTTGCTGTATTTCATCAACCCTCTCGATTATGTGCCAGATGCCATGGTGGGTATTGGCTTGATCGATGACTTCGGGGTGCTCGCCTTTGTCGCGGGTTTGGTGAACGGCGGGAAAAAAGCCTAGGAGCTTTGCATGATCGAGAAGATTCTTCAGACGGCTCTGCGGCGCAGACCCTTCGTGATTGGCCTTGGACTCGCTTGCCTAGTAGGCGGCATGTGGTCCTGGAGCGAGCTTCAAAAAGAAGCGTACCCGGATGTGGGGGACACGCAGGTCACTGTTATCTCTGAGTTCCAGGGACGGGCGACGGAAGAAGTCGAAAGCCAGGTTACTCTGCCACTCGAGCGAGTGCTCAATTCTGTGCCGCGCGTAATTACCCGGCGCTCTAAGACCATTTTTGGTCTCTCCGTCATTTATCTAACCTTCGAAGATGGCGTCGAAGACTATTGGGCACGGCAACGAGTGCTCGAAAAATTAGGCGAAGCAGAACTGCCTGAAGGCGTAAAGCCCGATCTCGCACCACTCACTGGCCCCGTCGGGGAAATCGTTCGCTACGTATTAGAGGGCGGTGAGGCGTATACGCCGATGGATCTGCGCACGTTACAGGATTGGGTAGTTACGCCCCAGCTGCTCCAAGTGCAGGGCATCGCGGATGTGATCACTTTCGGTGGGCTAGTTAAACAGTTTCACGTCATAACTTCGCCTGAGAAGCTAAATAAATACGACATGACGATCCAGGATGTGATTGATGCCATCCAGGAAAACAACTTATCCACTGGCGGCAATGTCCTTCGCCGGGGCGGGCAAGGGTTTGTGATCCGCGGAATTGGTTCCATTCATTCAGGGGAAGAGATCGAGAACATCGTCGTCTCATCGAAGCATGGCGTGCCGATCTTTATTAAAAACCTGGCAACGGTGGAGCCTTTCCCTATGGCGCCCTCGGGCATCTTGGGCATCGCGAGCCGCGAGACCATGGATAGCGAGGCGACGGATTCGAGTTCTTCCGTGCAGGGCTTAATTGCTATGCGGCGCGGGGAAAATGCCTCGGTGGTCGTCGATCGCATCAAGGCCAAAATTAATGAAATCAATGCCACGGAACTGCCCGATGGCGTCAAAGTACGCGTGACCTATGATCGCGGCGAGCTGGTGAACTTCACCATCCGCACTGTTTCCCACACGCTTTTCGAAGGGATTTCGATCGTTGTCATCATCTTGGTCTTCTTCATTGGAAGCATTCGATCGGCTCTGGTCGTTGCCACGACGATTCCCCTCTCTCTGCTTTTCGCATTCATCATGATGAAGCTCACGGGAATCCCAGCGAATTTGCTTTCTTTAGGCGCAATCGACTTTGGAATTATCGTGGACGGCGCTGTGGTCATGACGGAAAACATCCTCCGGCGTTACCAGCTCGCGAGCCCCGAAGAAAAACGCGTGGGTATTCTCCACCACACTTTCCTGGCCGCACGCGAAGTGAGTCGGGAAATCTTCTTTTCAATTTTGATTATCGTCGCAGCCTACCTGCCGATCTTTACCTTCCAACGCGTCGAGGGAAAACTCTTTGCCCCTATGGCGAGCACTCTGGCGTTTGCCATCGTGGGGTCGATGATCCTGGCACTTACTCTAATTCCTGTCCTGATGTCGCTCCTCTACCGGAAGTATTTCGAGAGCGGTGAGACGCAACACTTAGAGTGGCACAACCCCATCACGGCCTGGATGAAATCTGCTTATGCCAAGCTAGTCGTTGGTTGGACCTCTCGCCCCGTACGCACTGTAACTGCTGCGATGGGGGGAGTGGCAGTGGTGATGTTGGCGGGTCTTTTGACGATTGGAACGGAGTTCTTGCCCAAGCTAGATGAAGGCGCTGTGAATATCCGCGCTATTTTCCCGGTGGGCATTTCCCTCCAAGAAGCGAACAACTATACCAAGACCATTCGGGACGAGATCATGGCGTTTAAACCCGTCAAGCTCGCCATCACGCAGCTGGGACGCAATGAGGACGGCACGGATCCCTATAGCCCTAATCGCCTGGAAATCCTGGTCGCTTTGCACGACTACAATCTTTGGCAGAAAGACTATTCTAAAGACGAACTCCTGGCTCGCGTCCGGAAACGGCTACAGGCTGCTGTTCCCGGAGTGAACTTCTCCTTCTCTCAACCCATTCTCGACAACGTAACGGAAGCGGTTACCGGTAGCGTTGCCGATCTCGCGATCCTCATCAACGGCCAGGATCTCAAAGCTATGCGCAAGAAGGGACAGGAACTGCTCGCACAGATTCGGCAGGTCCCTGGCGCCACTGAAACGGGGATTGAACAAGAAGCCGATCAAGCCCAGCTTGTGGTGGCGATTGATCGCGCACAGATTGCTCGCTACGGCATTAACGTGGCGGATGTGCAGCGCCTGATTGAAGTCGCCATCGGCGGAAAAAAAGTCAGCACGGTTTATGACGATGGCAGACGTTTCGACATTGTCGCGCGCTACGTGCCTCGGTACCGTTCCTCCATGGATGCTATTAAGACCATGCAGGTACGTTCGCCCACAGGGGCGCGTATTCCCTTGGAGCAACTGGCGCGCATCGAGTTAATCGATGGTCCCACGCTCATCCAAAGGCAGGATGGTAAGCGCCAGATCTCCGTGCGCACCAATATCCGCGGACGAGACCAAGGCAGCTTCGTGGCTGAGGCGCAAAAGCGGATACAACGTGAGGTCGCAATGGACAAGGGCACCTCTCTAGCCTGGGGCGGTCAGTTTGAAAACCTCACGCGCGCAGGAAAACGCTTGGAATTGGTTCTGCCCATCACCATCGCAATCATTTTCTGTATCCTCTTTGCTCTCTACCGAGACACTTGGCATGTATTGATTGCATTCTCTTGCATTCCCTTCTCAATCGCCGGTGGTCTGCTAGCTCTAATGCTCCGTGGCTACAGCCTCAATGTGTCAGCAGGCGTCGGTTTCATTTCTCTTTTTGGAATCGCGACGATGTCGGGGGTTTTGTTTGTGTCGCGCATGCGCCAGTTACAGGCGGACAATCCTGGGGGGCAGATATTAGATCAGGTGCGAGAAGCGGCCGCCATCCAGTTTCGCCCCTGGCTAACGACGATCCTACCAGCACTTTTTGGCTTGATCCCGGCGACACTCGCAACGGGTATTGGATCGGATGTGCAGCGGCCTCTCGCAACAGTAATCGTGGGCGGCTTAACTTCGGGCCTTTTCCTGACGTTGATTGCGCTTCCACCGTTGTTCCTCTTGGTGGAACGTCTGCGATCGAAGTATGGACGCGAACCCTCGTGCCCTAGTCCCGAAAAGCTGGTGGCCGGACTGCTGCTCTGCCTGTTGCTGCCGACGCAGCTGCATGCCGCGGATGCGGCGCCTACTCCACTCACTCTGGTGCAAGCGGAACAGCGCTTCTTAGAAAAAAACCTGGAAGTGTTGGCAGCGAAGCTCGATGTTGATGCTTCAGAGGCTGCGATTGTGCAGGCAGGCCTGTGGTCGAACCCTAGCTTGTCGATTGAGCAGAACATTTATAACCCAAACACCAAGAAGTGGTTCGACACCACCCCGACGGGGAATACCGATATCCACATTCAGCAGCTCTTCAATATCGCTGGCCGCTATGGCGATCAGGTGCAGGTCGCCAAATCGAAGAGAGAGGCCTCCGAGCAAGGGTTGCGGGACACCGTACGCAACCTGAAACGCAGCCTACGCTCGGCTTACTATTCCCTGCACTACAACCGGATAGCCTTGGCCTTTTACGAAAAGAGTGCTTCGTCCCTGGAGAAGGTAGTCGCAGCCATGGAGAAGCTCTCGCAAGCGCGCTCCATTTTGCCAACAGAGCTCTTGCGTGTGAAATCACTGCTTCTGACCACGCAGACTGAGAAACTCTCCCTGCTCTCCAAGATTCGGGAACTCGAAGGCACCCTACGCATTTTGATTGGGACGTCGAATACGGAAGGCGAAACATTCACCACTGTCGTCGACACCGGAAAGCTGGATAAACTCCATGTGCCCGTAGAATTAGCGGCGGCCCTCGACAAAGCGCGCGAACTGCGCCCTGACCTCAAAGGGCGGGATGCCCAGTTAAGAGCTGAGGAAGCGGGACTTTCTTTGAACCGCGCACTCGCCTGGCCGGAAATCGGGCTGGGTTTGAGTTATTCACGCGCCGGCAGCTACATTCCCGAATATTACGCGCTCAGTCTCTCGATGGATTTGCCCTTCTTCAATCGAAACCAGGGAGCGATCGCTGAATCCTTGAAGAACGTCGAGAAAACCTCGCGGTTGCGCGACCAGGCTTTGCGCGAGCTAGAGAATGAAGTGACCATGGCTTTCTACAAAGCCAAAGACACCGACGGAATTTTTCAGTCGATGGATCGCAATCTCGGCGCCAATTATGAGTCCTTAATGGACAAGATGATCTACAATTACCAAAAACAGAATATCGCAGTGATTGCGTTTGCGGATTTTTTTGAAACCTGCCGGACGAGCGTGAACCAGCTTATCCAGATGCAGATTGATCGGATGACCGCCTTTGAGGAGCTAAACCATGCCGTCGCAACAGATATTGTACAAATCGACTGAGGAAACCATGGAAGAACGACGCCCGACTTTTCACAAAAAACGCGTCGCGATTGCCGGTGTGGTTTCCGCACTTCTGGTAGCCGCTGCGCTGGTTCACCAAACAAAAGAACGCACGCCGACCCCACCGACAGCTCCTGGAAAAGCGGTGGTTTCTGCGGATGGTACGGATATTAATTTCCCTGCGGAAAGCCCGGCGCTGAAACTTTTTCAGACTCAGACGATCCAAAAGAGCAATACATCTTTAACGGTCGTGGCGCCTGCACGGATTGTGGCGTCGATCTCTAAGCAAGCGAATGGCAGCACCATCCACCTATTTGATTCTGCGGATCTGACATCGCTCTATGCCCAGTTCCGCCAGAGCCAAGCGCTGCTCGATAGAAACCAGAAGAATATTTCACGTGTGCGCGACATGTATGCCAACCAGGCGGCAACCGCGCGCGATTTGAACGAATCGGAGAACGAGTTTCTTTCCGCAAAGGCTGCCATGGCGGAAGTCGAAGCAAAGCTCCGCGCTTCTGGCTTCAACCCCCGAGGCTTGGAAAAGGGCAAAGCGGGCACGGTTTGGTTATTAGCCGATGTGCCGGAAAGCCAGCTCAGTGAAGTGGAAGAAGGCGAAGATGTAAAAGTCGCTCTTTCCGCTTTCGCAGGACAGACTTTCCCGGGACGTGCGGAGGCCGTTGGAGATGTGATTGATCCGACGACACGCGCGGTGCAAGTCCGCGTATCGCTGCCAAACCCAAACGGGAAAATCTTGCCTGGAATGTACGGCCGCGCAGACTTCGGTAAGGCCAAGCAATCAATGCTCGCCGTTCCGATTTCCGCGCTGGTGACGGTGGAAGAGCAAACCTACGTCTTCGTTGCGAAGTCCGATACCGAATTCCAACGGGTGCCGGTCGTAGTCTCTACGACGGCCGACCAAGCAATCTTGCTAGAAGGCGTGGAAGAAGGCGCAAAGATTGTGACCTCCGGCGTGCTGCTGCTAAAGGGCCTAAGTTTCGGCTTCTAAAGGGTTTTTTGACACATCGTGTTTTGACGCCCCCTCCGGTACAGGCTACCCATAGTCAAACCTGGGGGTATTCATGAAATTCATCGTTGGGGTTATCGCAGCCCTTCTCACCACAAGTATCTACGCCAAAGATTTCACTGGCACCGTGCTAACGCTCGATAGCGTTTACCTAAGCGTCGAGTCCTGGACGGTGGGCGGCGGCCCTAATTCGACAGTCAGCATGGAGCGCCTAAAGCTCAACACCGCGGACATCACTTTGACGATGGCCAAAGAAGCTCCAACGGGCGGCTCAGCTCCAGAGGGAGATGTTTACTCCGGTTCCCAGATTCTCCCGGTGAACTACAAAGGCGTTGATTTCGAAGTCCGCGTTGCTTTCAGCACGCAGGATCTAGAAAGTGCTGGGACCTCGGCTCCCTTCACACTGAGTCTCGGCTTGCGCCGCAAGGGCGAGCGCTTTTTCCGCAACGGCGGTCTTGTTTCCGCCCGCACAGTGGCTTCGCTTCAAGACTTGATTTACGTGACTGGCAGCGAGCAGGTGATCTACCCGATCGATACCGTCAACAAAGTGTACGGCAAGTTCAACACCAGCTTGTACGTGAACAAAGCTTCGTTCTAAGAAGAAGACACGAGAAAAAGAAAGGCGCTGGGGAAACCTAGCGCCTTTTCTGTTGTAGAGTTCGCTTGCCGTCAAAACGCCTCCCCTCTCTGTTCCGGGCTGTGCTAAACAGATTCGCTTGGAACTCGTGGGAAAAACCTTCTTCCGTATCTTCTTTCTTCTGCTGGTTTCTGCGCCTGCGATGGCCGCGGTGCCGTCCGTAGTCGTTACGATCCGCGGGCAGCAAGAAGAGTTTCTATTCCCCGAAACGGCCCAAGCGACTGAGACCTTGCTCAAACTCAGCGCCGAGCAACGCACCAAACTCCACGAGCGGCGGAAGTTTTTTCTGGTTACCGCCTCTCGAGTGATGAGTGAGTGGATTCGAGTTAGCTATTACTCACAGCCGCTTGCCGCAACCCTCGCGACGGTATTTGGCGTGCAGTGGACGTTTTTGCCGACCTCGTACTTCCAACACGTCACGCGGCACACGCTTGAAAAATTGGATACTGTCCTGTGCGAAAATGCTGAACTCACCGTTAAAGTGGATCGCTTTGGGGCGGGCATCGGAATCGTCGGTGCTTATGGTGCTGCCATGGAAACCAAAGCGCATGGGCATTCCTTGGTGTCGTTTTTCTCTCTGGATTCGAACCTGGGCCTCAACTCGTACCGCCTTCGCTTCGGCTCGGACCGTGAGCGCCTGGTTTTAGGAACTCCAGCCTATCTCTCGGGCGGATTGGCCCTGCGCTTTTTTATCTACATGACGCATTCGGAATCTGGGGACAAAGAACACGGAACGGTACTGTACCCAGGCGTGGGCCCCAGCTACATGGTCACCAACCATTCGCTCGCGATCCGAAAAACCTACGGCTTTTGGATCCCCTCACTGGTAACCATTGTCGCCCAGACTAAAATCGTCCGCACTCAAACTACCCCGCGCGCTGTCTGGAAAACGACGGTCCAAAAACTATCCAGCTGCGCCGCTTGGGTTTTCACTCTAGGCAGAAACAAGCCTCAGGAATAATCCGAAGTTCTTTTATACTAACGGCATGACTTTCTGGGACGCTTCGGCACTTGTCGGCATCTGGGCCCTTATCTTGTCTTGCGCCCACTTCTTGACGCGCCAGAGCCCTTTTTTCCGCGAGAAAACGCAAGGTGCGGCGCCGGGCGAAATCGTTCCACTCAATAGCCTTCGAGGGATCTTGGCGTTTAGTGTGTTCTTCAGCCATGTCGCGGTTAGTTACGGATTCTGGCGCACCGGCGTGTGGGTTTCGCCGAACTCGTATTTCCTCGAGCAATTAGCTGCCGTGCCGGTGCTGCTCTTTTTCTATCTCTCGGGTTTTCTGTTCTGGTCAAAACTCATGACGGCCCACGAAAGCGGTAAACCGTTCGCATGGGCGCGATTCTTCCGGAGCCGTTTTTGCCGAATGGTGCCGGCCTACTTGGTTTCTTTCGGTGTCGTACTCTTCATCGTGAGCCTGCGCGCCCAAGGCGATTGGAAAGAAAGCTTTCCGAAAATAGCCGGAGAAATCGCCCGCTGGGTGACCTTCGGCATTCCCGACGGCACTTTTCCCGCCATCAACCAAGACCCTCACAGCCAAATCATCAACGCCGCAGTAACCTGGACACTCCGCTACGAATGGCTTTTCATTTTCTCGCTTCCCTTGCTGTTCTGGTTTGCAGCGAAACACCGCCTTTTGGCGTTAATGCCTTTGCTAGCGGCGGTGTATTTTATTCTGAGACGGCCTGTTTTCGGCACCGCTATCGCCGACGGCACGGCCGGGTGGTATGTGCACACTATCCTGGGGTTTCTTACTTTCTTGGGAAGTGGCTTCGGCGGAGGAATGCTCACCGCCTATTTCCTACGCCTCTGCAAAAACAAAGCATGGTTAAAGCACCCCGCCGTCACGGTGGTACTTCTCGCAAGCCTTTGCGGATTATTCTACGGCCCTATTCCCTGGCTCTCGCTGCCACTCCATAGAACCCTCTTACTCTTGGTCTTCATGCCAATCGCCGCGGGAAATACGGTTTTCGGTTTCCTAGAATGGCGAACCACCCGCGCACTTGGCCTGATTAGCTACAGCATCTACCTATTCCACGGCATCGTTCTTTACACAGTCACCACCGCGGTAAACCAGTTCTACCCGATCGCCGAAATGGAATTCTCGGCCTACTGGCTAGTAGCCACCATCGCCGCCACGACCACCGTCTTCCTGAGCGCATGGGTATTCAGAGGCATCGAGTACCCTAGCATGCAGCGAGGCCCCCGGTACGGCCGGAGCCCCGTAGCAGAAAAGCTTCTGTAGACCTGTGATCAGAGACGCTCGCAAAGCGAGCGACACACACCCCGCCCCTAAGGGGCCCCAAAGTAGATAGGCACCTACTGTCACCACAGTTAGGGACTAAATAAGAGCGCGAAGCCCTGCGAGCGAAGCGCAGCAGTCCCCACCCGGAAAGGAAGGGGAACACTGGAAACCATTTTCTTCGATTTTCGTCTGAATCGAGGAGCGCGACGAGGAGGAGCGGAGTCGTACTTCCTGTACGGCGGAGCGACGACGAGGAAGCAGCGACGAAGAGTCAGGCGAAAAGCGAAGAAAATGGTGCGGTCGGAGAGACTCGAACTCTCACACCTTTCGGCACATGCACCTCAAACATGCGTGTCTACCAATTCCACCACGACCGCGTATGAACAGAGCGAACGATTCTACTTCTTAGGCGCATCCGCCTTCGGAGCTTCGGCCGCAGGTTTGGCTGCGTCTTTCGCCGGCTCCGCAGCCGGAGTGGCCGGAGCTTGCGCTGCCGGCTCATCGCCACGGATAACGCTGGAGGTAGCCTCCTGGATGCGTTCCCGGGTCAGTAGAAAACTGGTCGACAGAAAAACGATCGCGCAAACGGAGGTCGTTTTTGTCAGAAAATTACCGGCGCCTTTGCTGCCGAAGATCGATTGGCTGGAGCTTCCAAAGCCAATGCCCGCATCGCCCTTACCCGGCTGGAGCAAAATGACCAAAACCAGGAAGCAGCAAACCAGCAGGTGCAGAATGATGAAAATCGTCACGTGCGTGTTCCTTCTTTCAAGCCACCGACCTTAACCCATTATGTACCAATTCGGCAAACCCGATTGGATCGAGGCTTGCGCCCCCTACCAAAAGGCCATCTACATCGGGCTGGGCGACCAAAGCCTCGGCGTTATCCGCCTTGGCGCTACCGCCATAGAGGATGCGGAGGTCTTCAGAAACCTGGGTCGAAAAATGGTCGCGGAACCATCCGCGGATGAAGGCGTGGGCCTCCTGGGCCTGGGCCGGAGTGGCCGTTTCGCCGGTGCCGATAGCCCAAACAGGCTCATAAGCTACGCAAACCCGCACGATCTCGGCAGGCGACAGCGAATCCGCCACGCCTAGCTGCTCT
>JAIEOG010000419.1 GCA_019750655.1 bacterium | reverse complement strand
GGGCGTTGCGCTATACTTGGCCGCTGTTTTTCGGATTTCTTTTCCGGGGTGGGGGGGCCGCCGCCACCACGACTCCCGATAGCTGCATCGTTTACACCGATTGCGTCGATGCCGATTACCCAACCTGTGTGGGTGGTTTCTGCGCCGACTGCGCGGAGGCGACGGACTCCACGGAATGCTCCGACGTCAGTTCCGGTGCTGCGTACTACTGCGCTTGGTCCGGCGGTAACTGCGTTGCACTCGCAAGCGCACCGCTATTTCCAGAAGGCTTCCACGCCTCCTTACCCTGGTTAACCCTCTTTATGGGAGCCTTAGGGTTCTTTGCTTGGTTGCTGGCACCACTTCGTTACCGCTTCCCACGCCTCTAGAGAAAGCAGATTCAGAAACCGAATCTCTTCGCAGTGCTTACGCACGAGCGTCACAAGATCCCATTCCGGGCCTCCTTGCTTACGCGCGGCCGCTTCGTCGGGAGGGGGCAGGCGATGCGCTTCCCAATAGATCATGAAACGGGTCGCTGCGGCTTCGGGCCCGGACTCTCGGCCTGTTTGCTGCCAACGGATCACCGCCACCGCGACAGAGTATTCCAGCAGTGCAATGAACGCAGGATTGTTGGCTCGGTAGCGGACAAGCTTGAAGAGGTTATTCTCTTCGGTCTCTTTTTCATTCAAAACTTTGCCTGGGCGTTCCAGTAACTTCGGAAGGTCGCCATGGATTGCAAAAAAGCGGTTCAGCTGTTGGGCTACTTCTTCCAAAGTCGCCGTGGGTTGTTTGCGCTGCGTGTTTCGCCATTCGATCACTTTCAGCGATATCTCGAGGGGGAGAGCTTCTAGGAATTCTAAGTTATCGCACCAGTAATTCATCCGCGCATAGAGCTTGCGTTCTTCTGCGTCGTCGCTCGTGCTCTCAGGCAGTCTTTTCCGATGTGTTCTGTAGAAAACTTCGAGCCGGGCAGCAGAGAGCTCAGGAGACAAAAATTCCAATTCGCGTTTCGTCAGGTGCCAAAGCATTACGGCATCGCGCACTTCGCCAGGCAGATTGCGTAGGAACACTGGGTCTTCCGCGTTGCGGTACATCAAGTGGTACATTGCATTTTCTTCGGAAGAATCTTTTCGAGACAAGGGAAGCGCGCGCCCGTTTTTGTAATAGAACGCCGCGAAGCGTTTTGCCGAGTCGATGATCTGGAGGATTCTTTTACCGCTATCGTTTCCTGAAACCGCGTCACGCACCGGTTCGTCTAGGTGTTTCAGAAAGTCTGGGTCATTGCGTTTGCGAGAGATGGTTTTATAGAGCCACGCCTCTTCGGCTTCTTCGGCGGTGAGCTCACTGCGTTTGCGGTTTACGTTCCTGCCCGTCGGCACACCGTGGAGGGGGAAGTACCGGTTTAGCGCCGCCGCTGCTTTGGGCACGGCAACGGCTTGGGGGCAGGTTTCTGGAGTCGACTCCAGGGGAAGATCTTGGCCCGTGTGGGCTGCGGCTCCCCCGCCGAGGATCAGGGCGAGGGCTATGGAGAAAACGCGTTTCAAGCCGGGCTGTTTACCATGGGATTGCCTCTTTCAGAGGCGTAAAGATACGGACTCAGCTGTTACACGCGTGGTACATTATTCCCCATGGCAAAACTAGCTCGTATTACCCCGCACCTTTGGTTGGATAAAGACGCAAGCGGCGCCGCCGCGTTCTATACGTCGATCTTCCCTGAGTCGAAGGTACTAAGCTCGACCATCTTGCAGAACACGCCGTCGGGCAAAGTGGAGGTCGTGTCGTTTGAGCTTTCGGGGCATGCCTTTATGGCAATCAGCGCGGGGCCGCTTTTCAAATTCAATGAAGCGGTTTCCTTCGTCATCCATTGCGATACGCAGGATGAAATCGATTACTACTGGGGCAAGCTCTCTGCCGTGCCCGAGGCAGAGCGGTGTGGGTGGTTGAAAGACCGGTACGGGCTATCCTGGCAGGTCGTTCCCACGGCCATGGGCGCGATGATGGGTAGTGGCGATGCGGCAAAGACGGCCCGAGTGACGCAAGCGTTCTTGCAGATGAAAAAGTTCGACATCGCCGCCTTGAAACGCGCTTACGACGGGTGATAGGGCGCCCGCTTTCCACCTTGGTGATTTTTCAGCGCCTCGGGTCTTAGGTACTTCGCCAACCAAATACGCTCTACAATCGGATACGAGGCAACCACCGGTAGGACCGCAATCGCGCCGAGCACGCCCGCAACTTCGGCGGCGATTATGAGCGTCACCAAGACAACTAGCCCTGAGACTTCCAATCGATTTCCGTAAACCTTGGGAACGATGAAATAGTTTTCAAACGCGTGGTAAACGACGTAAAGCGCTGCAACTGCGAGGGCCGTTTGTGGAGAAACGGTTAGTGCGAAGAGGCAAACGGGGACAAAAGAAATAAAAAATCCCACGACTGGCAACACATCAAACACACCCGCCAAAACCGCTAAGACCAAGGCGCCCGGCACTTTAAAGCTCAGTAAGACAGCAAAAACAAACAAAGCCGCTAGCACGGAAGTAATAAACTGGCCCGAGATGTAGGAGACGATCACCTTAGAAACATCTTTCGCAGTTTCTTCTAATTTCACCCGGTTTTGGGGTGATAGATACGCCAACACCCAGTCATAAGTCCGCGGCCCATCGACCAGGAAATAAATCGCTAGAACTAAAAGGAGGATAAACCCCGCAAGGCCTCCCGCCGCTGTCATTCCCGCTGTTGCAATCTCTTCCATCCACTTTCCGCCTTTTGAGAGATTTCGCAGCGATTTCTCCGCAAATTCTCGTAAGCTCCCGCCCACCGGCAACTGATCCAATACCTGTTTTTGGAGCTGGGGAAGCTTGTCGGAAATATCGGTGATCTGGTTAGTGAGCGACGGAGTCAGCAAAGCAACCGTCCCTGCGAGCCCGGCCACAAGCAGGACAGACACGACCGCGATGGCTGCCCACCTAGGGATGCGGCGTTCTAAAAAAGTGACAGCAGGGTGTAGCGTGACGGCGATTAAAATAGAAAGAAAAATCACCAGGAAAAACGACCACAAAATCCACAGGCAATAACCTATGAGGAGTGCCGCGAAGATTTTTAGGAAGGTGACAAAAGGGATATGAAGCTCTGCCTTATTCATGATGAATAAGCGGTGCAATTTAAATGCCTAGGGGGCTTGGGCTAAAACGGTGATTTTCATTAGAGAGGGGCGGGCAGGTGCCCGCCCCCGCGAGGTCTTTAACGCAGGTTATTCAGCGAGAGCCTCTAGGAGGAGTTTTACGAAGTCTCCATCCGAGAAGGGGTTTTGGCCGGTGATTAGCTCACGATCGCGGACCGCATTCGCTTTCCACTCGGCACCGACCGAGACTTTCCCGCCCGCGGTGCTCAGCACCGTCTCAGGGTAGTACAAAGGTTCTCCACCGATGCTTTTCTCCGCCAGTTTCTCTTCTGCTGTGCTGAAAACGGTCATCTGGTATCCGGCATAGGGCCAGTTGCCGACTTCTTTAGCGGCGCGCGCCGTGTCGTTCTGTTCCAAAAGTCTTTGGTAAAGGATCGGGTTTCTCACTGCCGAAGCGAGAGCCACCGGCGCGTGGCAAATAAGCGCTGTCGGTTTCCCAGCTTTATGGAATTTTTTCAGAATCAACCCGAGCTCCATGCTGCGCATCAAATCTGTCATCGGCGCGTGGCCCCCCGGAAGGAAGATGGCCTTATAGTCCTTCAAGCCACCCCGGAGCACCTGTGCCAACGAGAGGGGTTTTTTGAGCTGAGGCAGATCGGCTACAAACTTCTGCACGCTTTCAAACTCCGCTTGGTTTCCATTGAAGTAAGAAACCTTGGCGGATCGCGCATCCATGGTGGCTGGATTGCCTTTGGGATTCGCCACGACCAGCTCATAACCTTCTTCAACGAGCTTTTTCGCCGGTACACCGAATTCGTTTAAGTAGAAGCCCGTGGGGTAGGTGGCGCCAGATTTCAGGGGAAGCTGGTCTTCACTTGAAACCACGACGAGAATTTTACCTTTAGATGCCTGCGCCATTCCCATGGTTGAGAAGGCGAGTCCTGCGAGAGCTAGTTTGTTGATGATGTTCATTTCTTATCTCCTTGTTTAAGTCTGGAGTAGTTATACGGCCGCCCGATCGGGTTGTGCAGTTCATTGCACTAATATAGGTTATGAAAATGGCTCATATTAAAACCGCGGACTTAAACCTACTCGTTGTGCTCGACTCTCTCTTTCGGCACTCGAATGTTTCGAGTGCGGCCCAAGAACTAGGTCTTACACAATCCGCGATTAGTCACGCTCTTAGCCGTCTTCGCGATCTCTACCAGGACCCGCTCTTTGTTCGAGTCTCTAGGGGGGTGGCCCCCACGGAATTCGCCAAAACGATCCGCCCGCACGTGGAGTCCTTTATCGCTAGCGCGCAGAGGGCAGTGGAGCAGAGGGAAGGTTTTGATCCGGCTCGGGCCGAGGGGCGCGTCACTTTATCAACCACCGATTACTTCGAGGTTATCATCGGCAGGAGGCTTTACGCGCGATTGCAGAAGGAAGCACCGGGGGTGCAGCTTTCGTTACGTCCGACGTTTGGCAGTTTGCCTAAGGCGCAGCTCGAAGATGGATCCTGCGACTTAGCGGTTGCGGGGTTCTACCGCGATCTTCCTGAGGGCTTTTACCAGCAGAAACTTTTCACCGACACCTTCTCGACCGCCTACCGCAAGAAGCACCCGCTGCTCAAAGAGGGTTTAACGCTAGAGAAGTTTTACGAATGTGAACACGCGCTGATTACGCTGCAGGGGGATTTCGCCGATCGGTTTGCGGCGAGTAGCCCAAAGAAAAAGGTCCGAAAGCTAAAATACGGATCGGGAAGTTTCACGGCGCCCGCTTGGACGGTAGCGACGTCGGACCTCGTGCTCACGGGGCCGTCGGCTCTCTTGCGCGCGTACCAGGAATTTTTTCCGATTGCCGTAGAGCCCTGTCCTATTAAGAGCGATCCCATTCAGATCCAGATGGTTTGGCACGGGCTGACAAACCAAGATCCACTGCAGAGGTGGATTCGGCAGCTAATCAAAGAAATCAGTGGAGGCCTTTCCCCTTGAAAAAGAACGGGCCGATCGTGGAGTATTGGTCCCCCATTCCTATAGCGTTTATTAAATCTCTTCAGTGACCGGAGCCGGTTAGCGAATTCGACTCGCATTTGCGTCGGGCTCTTGCAGCAGGGTGTAGCGATAAAAGAAGTGGCGTCGGCGGGCGCTAGCTTCGCACAGGCACAAGACCAGCGATTTTCCACTCACGCGCAGTGGCTTCGAGATTGCATAGTACTTCCCGTCCCCTCTCATCTTAGACCTGCACGCACTACCTTCTGAATGGATCAAAATGTTCGTCTTAAATCGGTTCGTCTTTTTCTGTTTTCTGCTTTTTTCTCCCTCTGGTTTCTCTGCGGTTCAGGGACCGTTTTTCCAAACACTCAACTGCCGTACGGCGATTCCGGACCTTTACGAGGATCCGTTGCTATTCCATTCCATTCCCACCCATGAGTCGCTGCCTTTGATGGGTTTTCTCTATGAGGGGAGCGGGAGCGAGGTGGAGCTCTTAATCACTCCTTATTTTGCGGCCGATGCGCATTACGAGTTAATCAACCGAGCTCTCAGCCGGCACCCGACGGTTCGTTCGCTTTGGTTAGGAGAGTTGTTGATTACCAATACCGGCAATGCCGGAAATCCCACCCCCCGTATTACACGCATTAATGAAACCTCGGGCCAATGGAAGGCGTTTTTGGACCGCGCCGCAGGGGTGAAACAAACGCACCTGGGGAGGCCCTGTGCGCTCCCGCATGGAGAAAAGCACGAGAACTCGGCTTGGAATTTGATGGGTGTATTGAAGGGAGGACGTCCCGAGTTGGTGGGCGTTCAAGTGTCCGTGGAGCCCTGGGAAGAGGGGAAGATGCGCCCGCACTTAAGCGACGACCTGAATGACCTCGTAGAAACTCTCAGAAGCATCGAGAATGCGGCCCACGACGCCGATATTAACGTAAACCACTCCATTCGTACGGTGATGGTGAATGCCATCGGCTTTCTGAACCTCTACCTAAGAAGCGAAGAGATAGTGCTAGACGCGGCGATCTTTCAGCGTGCGAGGAGACCGCTTTTGCTTTTTCTGGGTTTGATGAAACACCACTATGGAGAGGATTCTAATATCCGCCGGGCGATCCATATTTTAAAGAGTTTTGAGCCTAAACACATGGCGGTTTGGAAACAAGATCCAGAACGTCTTGCCCTAGATATCCTGGTATCAGCGCTGATGTCTCTGGCCCACAATCAATCCCTGGTGAGCCGAGTCTCTCTAGAGCCACGCTAGAGCAATACAAGTAAGGTGTCGCCACCTGTCCTCCGGGGGACGGTAAAACAGGAATGGAAACCCGCAACTATTTGCTCAAGTCGTATGCGTAAACATTTGCCGTGCCGTCGCGGAAGGGGATCGTTTTCTCAAACTTTCCGCCTAACCGACTGGCCACTGAGATGGACGCCAAATTTTCAGGAAGGATCAAACTTATCAGCCGTTTTCGGTTCATATGATTGGCAGCCATTTCCTTGACCGCTAGAGCAGCTTCTGTGGCAAAACCCTTCCCCCAATACTTTTTGCTGAGTGAATACTTAATTTCTGGCTCAGGCCAATCTCCCGGATACCACAGGCCGACGGGCCCCATCATCTTCCCTGAGGTCTTTTCGACAACAGCATATGGGCCATACCCTCGCATCTGCCAATGACCGACGTAGGCCGCCAACATTCTCCATACTTGCCATTTTGGCAGCACTGTTTTGATTGTATGGCGCACACAATCCTCGTCGGAGAACATTTCGTTCAACCCGTCCCAATCTGCTTCCTCAAATATACGGAGGAGCAATCGATCTGTTTCTATTTGGATTGGAACAATGGGTTTCATCGTGGCCTCGGCGTTGCAAAGCAAAGGAGACTTTATGAAAGAAACTATAGCAGAGAGTCCTGAACCCGGTCGGTTTGAGTTTCAGAAGTGGGCTGTGTACGAAAATGCCCAGGTGTTTGTGGTGGCGGCATATAAGATTTGCGGTCAACTACCTAGAGATTCGGCCACGGGTATTCGAGATCAGTTACGAAGAGCGAGTCAGTCCATTCCACTTAACATTGCTGAAGGAAGTGCCCGCTATACGGGCCGCGATAAAGGGAATTTTTTTCGAATCGCCAGGGGTTCAGTCTTCGAATGTGTAGCCATTTTAGATTCTGTACAAAGGCTTGGGTTTTTACAAAAAGATCTAGGCGACTCGTTCAAGCTGTTAGAAACGATCTCACGTATGTTGTCTGGGCTGATTGGATATGTGGAAGGTGAAAAATATAAGCAGGGGAACAAATCGGCTTCGCCGATTTAGATGCAGTATTCATATTCAAATGCATACTGCAGAATTCAATTCGCCAAGCGAATTGAATGGCGGAGAGGAGAGGATTCGAACCTCCGATACGGTTTTACCCGTATAACGATTTAGCAAACCGCCGCCTTCAGCCACTCGGCCACCTCTCCTTTGCGGAAAAAGCTGGGAAAACCTAACACTTCAATAGCCGAATTCGCAAGCTTTGGAGTGCCACCCGTAAGGTTGACTTCGATTAGACCTTCCTGAATAACGCGATCTGACACTGGGTGTTCATGGGGGATGTATGGCAGCTCGTTTTTTGCAGCTTTTTTTGATTCTCACCACTTTCAGCCACTCTGGTTTCGCGGATATGCGCCTGTTTCAGAAAGTCAGCGCACTCTATGAAGCTTCCCGATCCCCTTCTGTAAAAGACATGACCGCCGAATCGCTCTGGATTGGTCGTTGCGTAGACAAGACCGCGAACTATGCCAAGAGCTGGGGCGGGCTGTATTTACACGTGGATTCCGATGAGGTCTTGGGCCGGTCGTTTTACATTGTGCCGATTTTCCCCATCGGCGAGAAGCCAAAGTACACCGAGGAAGCTGACAAGGCGCTCAAGCGTATTGATAATGACGATGTCCGGGACCTCCTGGCCTATTCGAAAAAGGAAGACGCTTGGAAGACCGTCTCTAAAAGCTTGGGAACAGTCCTCATGCGCCAAGGGATGACCGTTGATGGAAAACGCACTGTCCTGTTCTCCAAGTCGCATGACGGCAAACGCTTTTGTTACTTCGCCGACTCTATCAACGAGAATGTCGAATTCCAGCCAGGGGAAGACCCTGTGCAGAGCCCCGATCCGATTATAGGTTGGACGCCGCCCGTTGCAGGAGTGCCCTCCAATGAGCCGGCTCCTAAGAACGGGGCTGTTCCCGCCCCTGTCCCGCCGAAAAATCGGGCAGGCCTCGCGTGTTCGGGAACCTACCGTTACGGGACGTTCCTCACGGCCTCTGTGAGCCGCACGGGCCGCACGACGGTGAGGTATTCCGGCAAGAGCGTGAACTGCTCGATTACGGCCACTAGCTCCCATGCGGGGGCGTTCAGCTGTGACGATGGCCACAATGGGGACGTGAGCTTCAGCCAGGATTGCGGCACCCTCAACTGCATGGGCTACGCGCTGACTCGGTAAAAAGCGACCTTAACCATATAAAAGCCGTTTTAACCGTCGGGGGAGTTTGGTAAAAATCTCCATCTGAGGTGACTATGCGTCGTTTGACGATCGGACTTTTAGGTCTATTTCTAGCCGTGGGTTGTACCCACTACACTTTGACAAAAGAACAATGCGAAGCCGGCGACTGGAAGGGCATCGGCCAAAGCGACGGTAACCAAGGCTTGGCCAGCGCGCCCCGCTTGGTGAAACACGAAGAAGCGTGCGGTAAGCACAATATCCGCGTCGATAACGCGGCTTACCTTACGGGTTGGAACGCCGGTGTAAAGACCTACTGCACGCCTTCCAATGGCTACAACGAAGGCACGAACGGCTACACGTACCAACGCGTTTGCCCGGCTAACCTTGAACCGGGTTTCTTGGCCGAATACGAAAAAGGCCGCAAGATTTTCACCGTCCGCGCACGGCACCAGAAGCTGGTCAGCCGCCTGCATGACGTTGAGGACGATCTCGCCCGTGCGCGTTTGACGCTTGCGAAAGCGAAGAACTCCGTCGAACGCGAAAACGCGACCTACGAGATCAATAAGCTCGAGCGCGAAAAAGGCGATATCGACCGGGAAATGCGCTTATTTGAGACGAAGCACGTCGATACGTTGATCGATTAACATCGGATTAACGGATAGATTTTCGAGCCCGCTCCGGGGTTAATCCTGGAGCGGGTTTTTTATTTGGTGCAGCCGAGATCTGCGTAGGCTTGGCAAACGCGCTCGACGAAGACCTTTTCGCCTTCGCGGAGCCAGTTGCGTGGGTCGTAGAACTTCTTGTTCGGCTTATCGTCGCCTTCGGGGTTGCCGATCTGGCCCTGGAGGTAGCCTTCGTTCTTTTTGTAGAACTTACGGATGCCGTCCCAGAACGCCCACTGGGTGTCGGTGTCGATATTCATCTTCACGACGCCATAGCTAATGGCTTCCCGGATTTCTTCTTTCAAGGAGCCGGAGCCGCCGTGGAAGACGAAGTTCACGGGGTTCTTCTTCGTATCAAACTTCTTGGCGACGTATTCCTGGGAGTTTTTCAAGATCGTCGGAGTCAAAGTGACATTGCCCGGCTTATAGACGCCGTGCACATTGCCGAAGGCGGCGGCAACCGTGAAGCGCGGGCTGATGGCGCGTAGCTTCTCGTAGGCGTAGGCGACATCTTCGGGTTGCGTGTAAAGCTTGGAGTTGTCGACGCCAGAGTTATCGACGCCGTCTTCTTCACCGCCGGTGACGCCGAGTTCAATTTCGAGCGTCATGCCCATCTTTTCCATACGCTTTAAGTACTTCGCGCAGGTGGCGATATTTTCTTCCAGCGGCTCTTCGCTCAGGTCCAGCATATGGGAGCTAAAAAGCGGGAAGCCGTGTTCTTTGAAGTGCTTCTCGCTCGCATCGAGCAAGCCGTCTACCCACGGCAAAAGCTTATGCGCGCAGTGGTCAGTGTGCAGGATGACCGGCACGTCGTAGGCCTTGGCCAGCGTGTGCACGTGGTGCGCTGCAGAAATGCCGCCCGCAATCGAAGCTTGGTGCTGAGTGTTGTCGAGGCCTTTGCCCGCGTAAAACTGGGATCCACCGTGGGAGAGCTGGATGATGATAGGAAAGCCCGTTTTTTTCGCAGCTTCCAAACAGCCATTCACCGTGTCGGTCCCGATGACGTTCACCGCCGGTAGCGCATAGCCTTTCGCGTGCGCATCCGCGAAAACTTCCTGAACTTCATTGCCAAACAATACGCCGGAGCGAAATTTTGCCATGGCCGGACAGTAGCACCGGATAGGGGGCTTCGCAATGTGGGCTGCTATTCGAAATACGTATAGCCGCCCATTCCCGCTTCATAGAATTCCAAGAGCTCACGCGCTTGTTGCGGGGTGAGGTTGCCCAGGCGCATGGCTTTATCGGCATCGCGCCGCATGCGGCTCACCAGTTCTTCCGGGGCGTATTGCAGATAGGTCAGCACTTCGCGGACGGAGTCGCCGTCGATCACTTCGTCGATGCCGGGCTTTCCGTTCTCGTCGAGGCTTACGTGCACGGCATGCGTATCGCCGAAAAGGTTATGCAAGTCACCGAGCGTTTCCTGATAAGCCCCCAGCAAGAACGCGCCGAGGTAGTAGGGCTCGCCGTTTAATGCGTGCGTTTCAATCGCTTCTTTAGCGCCTACTGCCGACGGGAAGCTGTCGATCTTGCCATCGGAGTCGCAGGTCAAGTCTGCCAGGATCGCGCGCCGCGAGGGTTTCTCCGTTAGGCGGTGGATCGGCATGATGGGGAACAGCTGTTTGATCGCCCAGCTATCCGGGAGTGATTGGAACACCGAGAAATTGCAGAAAAGAGTGTCCGCGACCTGTTTTTCCAAATGGTGCAGATCTTCGGGCACGAACTCCAAGCGTTGCAAGATCTCGTAGAGTTGCGAGTGGAACGCGCGCGAGAGGTTCTCGGCCAGGGCGCGCATCTCGAGCGTAAGGTGGCCTAAACTAAAGGCGCTCAGCATTTCTTCCATCGCGCGAGTCGCGTCGTGGTAGGCCTCGACCACGGTTTGTGGCTTCAAGTTATGGATGGCGTCCATCAGGTCGAACAACGGGCGCGGAGCG
>JAIEOG010000282.1 GCA_019750655.1 bacterium | reverse complement strand
GAAAGGCCTGGTACGGCGGCGCGACAAAAAATACCGCCGTCGAGAAAAACAGCTTAGCGAAAACAAATTCGGTGAGGATTTGTAAAAGCAACCCACCCACCAAAGGAAATACCACTCGCCCCACGGCACGATCGCGTGGGCGCACGCCCCAAAAAACCAAGGGGAGAATGAGGCTGAAAAACGCAGCGAGCAGGAATGGCAATGCACTCCCCGGAACCCGGGCTTCCTGGATGAAATGTATAGACGTATAGGTTTGCAACAAGCCAAGTACTACAGCGACTAGCGCAACTAGGGTGGCAAAGCGAAAAGGTTTTTCGGAGAAGGACAACGTCATGGCCCCGTGTTGGTAAACAACCCCTCGAGCGCCCCATCCGATCGCTGCTTGTTTCGAATCAGGCTCACTTCGTACGGTGCCCGCCATTCGGTTGGGTGAGCCAAACGCCGAATGCCCGGGTGCGCGCCGATGACGGCATCGGGAAGCATCGTCCAATAGTCTCCTGACTGCAGCATTTCGACGGCAACATCGTCGCTGTCCCAATAGAGCTGGATGCGGGGTTTGATTCCATGGATTTTGAACATAGGGTGGTTATCACAGCGCTCTACCGATTCCGTTGGTCGGTGCATGATGGCCGGTACTTCGCAGAGCTTCTTAGCTAGTTTTGCGAAAGGAACTTTCACCAACGCACTATTCTTGGCCGCACACAGATACATTGTCCCTGCGGAGAGCTGAGTACATGCCAAACCCTCAGGCAGCCTTGGCGAGATCCCCAAGCCAAGATCGAGTTCTCCTCGAAGAAGCTTTTTGACCAATACGCTTGTGTCCAAAGAAAACAGGTCAAACGATGCCTCCGGATGAGTTTTTGTGATCTGCGCCATTTTCTTAGCCGCAAAATGCCGACAGATAAAATGGCTGGCGCCAATCTGGTAATGGCCCACTAAACTCGGTTGAGGGGCTCGCGTGAGCGATTGGAATTCTTGAAGCAGGGGTTTGGCTCGGGCATAGAGATCGCGGCCCGTGGCATTTAAGACCACCTTGCGCCCGACGCGATCAAATACTTTGCGCCCCACCTGATCTTCGATGCCCTGGATGGAGCGACTCAGGGAACTCGGGCTAATCGCGATTTTGTCCGCGGCCCTATTCAACCCATTGTTTTCCACCACCGCGACGAAGTGCCGCAGGTTGTCGATCGTAATCATTATTGCCCCAAACGAAACAGCAACGTTCGAATCATTACCATTTTCACAACGGTTGTCCAAGATAAGCTCTAGCGCAGTAGGAGGAAGAAATGCGGTTCTTAGTAGGTACCTTAGTTTGGTTGGCATCCACACAAGCCATGGGCGCTTCGATCGAAGGCGTGTGGCGGTTGGACGAATGGAAAGTGCGCAATGCGGCAGGAGAAGAGGCAGAGTTCTGCAAAGGGGCACACGGCTACTTGATCTATGAAGGCTCGGGAGTCGTATCGACCTCGATCAACTGCCCCAAGAAGCAGGTCTCCGGGGCTGAGCCCGCGGACGCTTTCGGGCGAGTATTCTTCTATGCAGGCACCTACACCGAAAAAGGTGGGACGATTTATAAAGATGTCCAAAACGCAACGTTCGAACCTCTGATTGGCAAAACCGTTTTGCGGAAAATCGAAAAAGTAACGAGCGACGAATTGATCCTGACCGGTCCGTTCGGAGCACCAGGGAATTCCTTGTGGATTCGCTGGACGCGCTAGAACTACCGTTCGGCTGGGGGCCTCGTGCCCTCAGCCCCCTTTCCCGCCTCTCTCCGGCTTGGTAGATTAGCCCGATGTTCCACGAAGCCGAGATCCAATGCCCCTTTTGCTTCCAAAGACAGACCGCCTTCGTCGATCCAGAGGACCGACGCGAATCAGTACAGGTCATAGATTGCACCGTCTGCTGCCGCCCCATGGATCTCCGCGTATTCCGCGATTCCGAATCCGGAGAAATCACGGTCGATGTCAGCCGTAGTGGCGGAATGTAGAGAACCCGCTAAAATAAGGGGATGAAAACTTTCTATCGGTTCCTCACGGCAGGGATTTGCGTAGTTTTAGTTTCTCTTTTCTCAGGCTGCACCTCTTCCAATAGCGCAGTGTGTTCTTCGGCCTTCAGCGGCATCCGACAAATCGGTGTGACTAGCCTAAACGTCTGGCTCTATGGCTCCGCGCTCGATAGCGAATGCAATCTTTACATCACAGGCTTCGTGAACGCCGATTTGAACGGCGAAACGAAGACGGGCGATTCGGACATGTTTGTTGTGAAGTACGACAAGGCAGGCGATCTGCAGTGGACACGCCTGTTGGGCGCCGCATCGCAAGTGGTCTATGGCTACAGCGTGGCCACCGGCCCCCAGGGCGCGGTTTATGTCACTGGCCTAACCACGGGCGCACTCGCAGACCAATCTATGACCGGCACCCAGGACCTTTTCGTCGCCAAGTACAACACCGATGGTGACAGACTCTGGGTCAGAATGTCCGGAGTCGTCTCCAATGACACCTTCGGTTACGACTTGGCCACTGATGTTGAGGGGAACCTATTCGTCACCGGCCAAACGTGGGGCGATCTCGATGGCAATACACGCATTGGGTCTGAGGATGGCTTCTTGATGAAGTATGACGCCGACGGCAACAAGGCCTGGACTCAAACCTTGGGTGCTGCCTCAGCTTTCACTAACCCTGGGGGCGTTCGTGCCGGAGCCTCAGGCGCCGTTTACATCGCTGGATATACTAGCGGTAGCCTCCCCACGGCTTCGCTCACGGGGACTATGGATGCTTTCGTGGCTAAGTACGACACCGACGGCAATGTCACGTGGATTAAACAACTGGGCCTAAGCGGTAGCGCTACCAACGCGCGCTCATTAGCCGTCGATGTGAATGAGAACATCTTCCTAGCGGGTGTGACGGATGGTGCCTTTGAAGGCACGCTCACCGGCACACAGGATCTCTTTATCGCCAAATACGATGCTTCGGGAACGGTCGCTTGGACTCACCAGCTGGGCGCCAGCGGGTCTGGTATCCTAATGGATTTCAACAGCGCAGGCGTGGATGCCGAGGGGAATGTCTATGTAGGCGCTTGCACGAGTCAAGGGATCGATGGCAATTCCCTGGTCGGCACATTGGATCTTTTTATTACGAAGTACTCAAGCGCAGGCGTGAAGCAGTGGACGCGCGAAACAGGGGCGACGGGCCATCCCTCCCGCGTTCTTTCCCTGCCCGTTAGCCTAGACGGAAATGTCTTCGCGACAGGGATCACCGATGGCGGCATGCCCGGACAGACATTAATTGGCGATTCAGATTCTTACATCGTTCCCTTCGACAAAGATGGGAACCAGCTCTAAGGAGTATTTATGGAATCGGATGATTTCGAAGGATCGCTCGTTCTAGAAAAACTGGCTGCCATTGGCGCAGCAGACATGTTCTTCGACGCTATCGACAGCGACGATTTCGAAGCCGCCAAGACGCTCATGCGGCGTGCTGGCATCGAGGAATCCACGATCCTCATCGTGCTGCGTAAGATGCGCGCTGCGGATGGCAGCCACTAAGACAAGTGGCCCCAACGTATCCACCCTTTGCGGGCAAACCAGATGTAGATCGAGGCAGTAATCGATATCAGGACAGCCCAAACTGCAAAATAGCCATAGGGGTGCTTGAGCTCGGGCATGTACTCAAAGTTCATTCCGTAAACACCCACAATGAAGTTAAGCGGCAAGAAAAACGCCGAGAATAGCGTCAGAACTTTCATTACATGGTTCGCCCGCTGGCTATCTTCGCTGGTACGGTGACCCGCCAGCGCCAACTGGATTCCTAGAAGCGCATTCAGATCGTCTAAGAGGCCCTCTGCAAAGAAAGCCAAGCTATCGATCCGCTCCGTGAGATTCTGCACCAAAGTCTTGTTCTGTTCGCAGCTGGGTGCGAACTTTTGCACGGCGTCCTTGGTGTGCCAAAGCAGCCGTCGAATACTGGAGAGGCGCGCTTTGGTTCTCAAGATCTGGCCCCAGTTGGAAATCTTTTTCTGATTCCTCAGTAGCTCATCTTCGAAGCTATGGATCAGTCTCTCCATCTCTTCGAGGGGGCGCTGGTAGGTTTGGACTGCTGAGAGCATGAGCTCCAGCATAATCACCTGTAGATAAACCGAGTGCTTCCCACTGCGGTATTTCTCTTTGAGCTTATCGATAAACTCTTGCCGCTTTCGATGCACGCAGATCAAGAACCCTTCACCTAAGAAGAAAGCGAGCTTGCGCGTCATCGCTTGGACGGAATTCTTTTTAGGGTCGGATTCTTCGTCGTAATGCCGAATGATCAGAAAAGTAGTGCCCTCGAGAACCTCGATCTTGGGCAAGTGTGTCGGATCCATACAATCCTGAACGAAGGCTGGGTGCAGGCTGTAATTCTCTGCCAGCCCTTGGAGCTCTTCAGGAGAGGGGTCGATGACATCCATCCAACGGGGAACGGTAGAATCCTCTTGCTTGAGAACGATTTCGATCATGCGGAAATAACCTTAACTCACCGGCCCCGGCGAAACCAGCCGGTACCCAACCCCCGGCTCTGTTACAATGATCTTGGGGTTATTGGGATCGCGCTCTAGCTTTTGCCGGAGATGGCCCACATACACTCTAAGATACTGAACGTGTTCCGAGGAATTGGGCCCCCAAATCTCTCGCAGTAATTGCCTGTGTGTCAAAACCTGGCCCGCATGCAGAGCTAATACTTTCAGGACATCATACTCGGTGGCCGTTAGACGAACTGCTTGGCCATCTCGGCTCACCCTTCTTTCCTGCAAATGAATCACCACCCCATGAACCTCAATGACCGGACCCTCCTTATCTGAGGCATAGTGGCGCTCTGCCACGCGAATACGCGCTAGCAGCTCGTTGAGCTGAAAGGGTTTGGTCAGGTAGTCGTCCGCGCCCGCATCCAGGGCGGCGACGATCACTTCTTCTTGGTCTCGAACGGAAAGGACCAAGATGGGATGCCGGTACCACTTACGCAGCTCCTCCAAAGCCTCGGTACCATCTCTGTCCGGCAGGCCAAGGTCCAGCAGAATGAAATCCGGACGCAGTGCGATGGCTTGCACCAAGCCCTCCTTCGCTGTTGCAGCTTCAAAAACTTCAATCTGGTGCTGCCGCAGCGTCGTACGCAGGAGTTTCCGAATCGGTGCCTCATCATCGATGAGCAGAGCTTTTTGCCGCATTTCCATAATCAACCCGCAGGGAGCTCCAAGGTGAAAAGCGCACCCCCGTCCGGGTGGTTTGCTGCAAAAAGCTTTCCGCCTTGAGCCTCAACGAACCCCTTGGCGATGGACAGTCCGAGCCCTACTCCCCCGCTTTTTTCAGGATTCTTGCGGTAAAACTTTTCAAAGACCACTTGGGGATTCGCGGGGGGCAATCCAGGTCCATTATCCTGGATTTCGATGAGAACTTTGTTATCTAACCCATTAGCGGCTCGGATCTCGATTAGCCCTCCGTCCGCGGAAGTGTGGGCCACTGAATTAGTTAAGATGTTGGTCAGTGCCTGAACTACCAAAGGCGCATCACATACCAATGGCTTAGCGTCGTGCGCGATCCGTGTGTGAATGACACGCGATTGCTGGATGGTCTCAATCTCCTTCAGCGAGGGCCCAAGCAGGTCTGCAATATCATAAAGCCCGGTTTTGGGTCGCAAGCTACCAGACTCCAAGCGAGTCATATCCAGCATGTTGTTTACAACGCTCAAAATCCGATCGGTTTGCTCTCCCACTTGCGTCAACAGATCGCGGAGCAACTCCGCGGATAGGCGATCCGCTTGTGACAAAAGAGCAGAGGTGGCACCTCGTATCGTCGTCAGCGGGGTTTTTAGCTCATGGGAAATGGAGTCAAACAACGCTTTGGAGAGTCGGTCCGCCTGTTCAAGCACCTCAAGTTTTTTCCTCGACTCATGAAGCCGCTCTCTTTCAAGACCCGCCGCCACCTGTCCCACTAAGGCCTCAGCAAACTGCAGCCGCTCCCCGTCCATCTGAGCATCGAGAGGAAACTTCACCCTGGCGACACCGAAAATGACTTTTCGGCTCTGCAGAGGAAAATAGGTAACCGGCTCCATTGAAAGGGCCTTTGTAAACCTTCCAACCGGCCCACCAGTCCTTAGAACCCTCCTTGCAATGGGATCTTTTTCCGCACTCGCCTCTCCACCGAACACAAATTCTGTCTCGCCCCCTAAGACCCGCTCTAGTGCTTCATTCGCCACCGCCAAAACCTGCTCGACGCTTCCCGCTTCCGAAACTGCACCCGCTAGCTGAAAAAGCTGCACAGCGCGATCCTCTCTCGTCTGAATCACGTATTTCTGTTCCCGCAAGCGAGAAGTCAGGTGTCCAATAGAGAAGGCGGAGACAAAAAAGATTACATAAGTAAGAACATCCTGGGGATCCCGGATGGCGAGCGTGTACTTTGGAGGGATGAAAAAAAAGTTGTGCAACAAGCAGAAAGCCCCAGCGATTAACAGAACGGAGCTGCGTTGCAGAAAAACACCCGACACGACTACCGCCATTAAGAAAACTATGGCGATCGATCGGTAGTCGATGAAAGTATTCAGCCAGCCCGCAAGTCCCCAGGTCACCAGGCAGACACTCAGGGTCCACCCGGCTTCTTTTAACAGGTCTTGTCTGCCACGGCTTTTCACGCAGACAACATATCTCTTTTTTTTCAGGAGTGTCATATCCCGAACGCAAGAGGCCTGACATTTTATCTTTTTTTTATGCAGCGGATGAGAGTCTAGAGCCAAGCAGAACTAGGAGCGCTTGTGGCAGTACGGCTTCTCAAACGTTGGATCGTCGGCAACCCCCTTGAAACCAAACACATGGTGCACGAAAGACTCCCGAAGTGGAAAGCTTTGGCGGTTTTCTCCTCGGACGCGCTGTCCTCCGTCGCGTATGCCACTCAGGAAATCCTAATCCCTCTCTCGCTGTTTTCAGTAGCGGCCATGAGCTGGTCCATCCCCATTGCCTTGTGTATCACCGCTCTTTTGATCGCGGTTTCCACCTCTTACTGGCAGACCATCCGCTCTTATCCAAATGGGGGCGGTGCCTACCTTGTTGTGATGGACAACTTAGGAGTCCGCCCCGCTCTCGTGACCGCAGCAGCTCTGCTTATCGACTATGTCTTAACGGTATCTGTATCTGTCGCGGCGGGAGTGGAGGCAATTACCTCGGCAGTTCCCGTTCTCTATGAACACCGCTTAACCCTGGGGTGTATCGCTATCGGCATAGTCACCATGATCAACCTGCGTGGCGTCCGAGAGTCAGGGACCGTATTTGCGCTGCCCACTTATCTTTTCATTTTCTCCTTCGTTCTGCTCATCGGGGTGGGACTCTTCAAACTCCTGACGGGCAGCCTACAACCGCAAGCCACCTTGGTGGGCACAGCCTATCCTGCTCTGCCGGTTTTCTTAATTCTGCGTGCTTTCGCTTCAGGCTGTGCTGCGCTGACCGGAATCGAAGCTATTTCGAATGGCGTTCCCGCTTTTAGAAAACCAGAAAGCAAAAACGCTCAAATCACCTTGCTCTGGATGGCCCTCATTCTAAGCGCTTTCTTTTTGGGAATTACGGCGCTTAGCCACTACCTACTAATCCACCCGTCCGAAACAGAAACGGTCATCTCCTTGCTCGCACGGCAGATCCTAGGAGACGGAGCTCTGTATTATCTCGTCCAGCTTTCGACAGCGCTGATCCTCCTCTTAGCGGCCAATACCAGCTTTGCGGATTTTCCCAGGGTATGTTCCCTCCTCGCAAAGGACAGGTTCTTGCCCAGGCAGCTCTCTAGCTTGGGCGATCGGCTTGTTTTCTCCAACGGGATTTTCTTGCTGGGTCTCGTCTCAGCGTTGCTTCTCATTGTTTTCCAGGGAACAACCCACTACCTCATCCCCCTGTATGCCATCGGCGTCTTTCTCTCTTTTACGATGTCGCAATCCGGAATGGTGAAGCACCACTGGAAACTCCGTGAACCCGGTTGGAAAGTCTCTCTGGCACTAAACGCCTTGGGGGGTGTTACAACTGCGGTTGTCCTTTTGGTCATTGCTGTCACTAAGTTTTCGCACGGCGCCTGGGTAGTGATTGTGCTCATCCCCTTGCTATCCCTTTGGTTTCGAGGAACTCGAGAGCATTACCGCAAAGTGGCCGCACAACTCGTCATAACCGACCGCGTTGACCTGCTAAAACCCCTCAAACATGTAGTCGTGCTCCCCATCTCGGGAATCCACAGAGGGGTCGTGGACGCTGTCCAATACGCGCGCTCCATCGCCACCGACATCCGCGTGGTGCACGTCGAACTCGAAGAGGAATCTACCGCTCGGGTGAAGCACTCCTGGGACAAGCTGAACTCCGGCTTGGAGTTGACGATTCTGAAGTCTCCTTACCGGTCGGTCGTACAGCCCATTTTAGAGTACATCCGAAAAGTAGACGGCGAATCCGGTGACGACCTGCTGACCGTCGTTATTCCAGAATTTGTTACTGCACGTTGGTGGCAAACTCTATTCCACAACCAGACAGCTCTCATCATTCGAACAGCCCTGCTTTTCCAAAGAGGCAAAGTAGTGACGAGCGTTCGCTACCACCTATCAAGGTAGATCATGAAAAAATCGCTTTTGTATTTGATCCTCCTAGTTTCACCGCCGTATGCCTTCGCTGACCTTACTTGGGCACCTGCCAGCTACGCTCCCAAGGAAAGCTTTCTGGCAACGAAGTATTTCACCCCCGAACTGCGACTCGACGCCGTTTACCACCACTCCTTCAATCACCCATCGGATGGAACGATCTCGGGATCGAGCGAGGTACTTCGTCATGGAGAGCTGCAACTAACGCAAATCGGTGTCGGAGGAGACTTCACCTATGGGAATGTAGGCTTTCGGATCATGACTCAGTTCGGACTGTATTCCACCGCCACCCCCCGGAATGATGCTAGCCCCTCGCGAGGGCAATGGAATCTAGATAGCGCTTACCGCTACATTTCAGAGGCCTACGCTTCTTACCATTTGGATGTTTTAGAGGGCATAAACCTGCAGGCAGGCATCTTCATGTCCTATATCGGGCTTTGGAGTTACTACAACTTCGACAACTGGACGTATCAACCTTCCTATGTTTCTTCGAATACGCCGTGGTTCTTTAATGGAGTCCGAGCCCAGATCTTCCCAAATGAAAAACTCAAAATCGAGCCTTGGATTGTAAATGGATGGCAATCGTACGGACGTTTCAATAACCAACCGGGCCTCGGTGTCCAAGTTCTCTATCGTCCGAATGAGCGGCTATCCATGGTCGGCAATCAATACTACGGTGCGGACACTCTGAATAATCCGGCGAGAAAACGGCTGCATTCTGACAACAGCATCATGTGGAAATACTATGAGAGCCCTGGCGCTACTGTCAGCAAATCGGCCGCGTCTCTAACACTCGACCTGGGGTGTGAGGACGGAGGAGGCGTTTCTTGTGGGTCTCAATATTTCCTGGGCTTCATGGCATACAACCGCACTTGGATCCTGGACGACACCGTCGGAATTACATTTGGCGGCGGGTATATCAAAAATCCTGGCAGGTACTTGGTAATCCTCCCGCCCATCAATGGTGCTACTGCTTTCTCAGGAACGCCGTACTTCACGGCCAACCCTGGAGACGATTATTCCGCGTGGGACGTGCAATTGACGGCAGACTACCTGGTAACTCCCAATCTCACCTTTCGCCTGGAATTTAACCACCGGTGGGCGAGTGTTCCCTACTTCACTGGCCCAGGGGGAGTGACACCCCCCGGTGGGAACTCCGGCACGCCAGGATCGGATCCTGGCGGCGGTTGGTCTCCTGACCTGCGACAGGCCGAAGATCGACTCACTTTGGGGATGCTGGTACGACTGTAAGAGTCTACTGGGCCGCGCCTACGCGCAGGAGCCACTGCGCCAACCACGATACCAAGTCGCGGTTCGAAGCAAGCTTGCGCGTTTTTGCTTCGCCGTCTTTGCTCCAATAGCTTTCGATAATCTTGCCGCCGTCAACACTCCGCTTGGGATCTTCAGCAACCGTAAACGGCTTACCCGCTGCGAGTTTTTCCAGCATCGCGACACACTCGGGAATTTCTGGAAGCGCAATCACATGACCCGTTGAGGAGACCATCAGCTGTTTCAGCTCTTTGTTGCGCACCCACAAAACCAGGCCATTCGGATTGCGTGATACCGTGATGGGCTGTTTGAGTTTTCCTTTAGGTGCGTCCGCCATGGGACCACCCTGCTCAAAGCCGTAACCCGACAGCCAACGCAGCTGGCGCTCGGCATCTTCCCAGGGAACGACTTCCGTCATCTCCTGCGAAACCAGCGCTTCTTGCTCGCGCTGCCCGGCGTGGGGGTTCACACTGAGAAACTTGCGCAAGAGAGGCGATTCCCCTGCACCGGGAGAGCGAAGTTCCTGCCGCAGAACTCCCAGACTCAGCATGCAGGAGAAAACTTTATCGACGGGTTCTGCCACATGCCAATGGTCACCCGGCCAATAGATCATGTCGCCGGCTTGCGCATCCAAAACAACCGCGTCCTTGCGGAACTTTCGATAATCGATGGGCAAGCGCTTATTGAAGTATTTATCTCCTGGGGCAATCCCCTTCACTTTTCCGAGCAAGTACTCAAAAGGCCAGGCAAGCATGCGTTTTTTGCCGAGAGCCACGAACGCGAAAATGTCTTGGGTGTCTTTATGGAGCCCCGTGAACTTATTCGAATAGCGGCCGTAAAACAGATCCATGAAGTTGCGCGGCACGGGAAAGTCGATGGTGCCTCGGGCATCTTGCAAAAACGCCGTAACCGCATCCCAAACACCCGGGTGCGTTGCGTGCGCATTGGTCACAATGAGGCCAAAGTTCTTTTTCTTAAAAACTTTGCCGCAGTTCTGCTCGAGCTCTTTCATTGAGTGGCTTGGCTGTTTAAAGAGCTGCCTGAGAGGGCGGCGTGGGTCGCCCTTCATGG